>JACUUM010000016.1 GCA_014859305.1 Coriobacteriia bacterium | reverse complement strand
CCTTGCCGATGGCTGCTTGGGCTTCCGCTCCCGGGCCCACCGCACTTCCCGCCGCTACCTGCCCAGCATCATCCGGAACGACTTCACGTGCTCCTCCTCGTCGCCGAGGATGCTCTCCAGCAGCCGCCGGGTCGTCACGTCCCCGGCCTGGTCGGCCTGCCCGATCGCGGCCCGGTACATCTCGACGGCCTCGTTCTCGGCGGCCAGGTCCACCGACGCCATCTGCTGCAGGCTCTTGGCGCCCGTCTCGACCTTGTAGGGCTCGGTCGTCGGGTCCCCGCCGAGGAAGTCGATGCGCTCGCCGAGCTCCTCGGCATGCCCCATCTCGACGATGGCGATCTCCTTGAACTCGTCGGCGGCCGCCAGCGTCTCCGGGCCCGTGACCATGTAGTGGTGCCGCATGTACTGCACGATGACCGCCAGCTCGCGCGCGCGCAGCTCGTTCAGCGTGCCGATGAGCGTGTCCTGCATCTCGACGCCTCCGATCCTCCGGTGCTCCCGCGCCCCGCTCCCTCCGGCGGACGGCGAGTACCGCCCGCGGCAGTCCGTCCCCCGCCGGGGCGGACGCCGGCGGCCGCGCCCTGCGGCGCCCGGGGCACTGGGGTTCTTCCCCGTCATCCGCCCGGGCTACCCGCCGTCCCGCCCTGCGCGCCGCGGGGTACTACCCGCAGTGCGGGGACGGCAACGGTGGGAATGAATGACTTACCTTGGCCGAACCGGCTCGGCCGGCGACGAGGGGACATCGACATGCCGCGTGAGGCGCTGCGCTCCGATCTTCTCCGGTCGATACTCGACCGCGAGCCCGTCGGGGTCTGCCTCTACCAGCCCACGGACGGCGCCGACTTCGTGCACGCGTACGTGAACCCCGCGTTCCAGGCGCTCAAGCCGTTCCGCCCGATGCTCGAGCGCACCTTCTCCGAGGTCTGGCCCGAGCTCGCAGCCTTGGCGATCCCGCGTTTCCACGAAGTGCTCGAGACGGGCGTGCCCTGGCGGGCGCAGGACCTGCCGCTCGAGGTGGAGGTCGAGCCCGGGATCACGCGGACGCGTTACTACACCTTCGAGACCTCGCGCCTGGAGGCCGCCGCGGGGAAGCTGATCCTCGACACGAAGACCGACGTGACGGCCGAGGTAGAGACGCGCGAGGCCCTGCGCGAGAGCGAGGCGAAGTACCGCAACCTCTTCACCAACCTCATCGACGGCTTCGCGCTGCACGAGATCGTCGTCAACGAGCGGGGGGAGCCGGTGGACTACGTCTTCCTCGAGGTGAACGAAGCCTTCGAGAGGCTCAGCGGGCTCAAGGCGAGCGAGATCGTCGGCAAGCGCGTGACCGAGGTGCTGCCCGGGGTAGAGCACGACCCCGCCGACTGGATCGGCCGCTACGGCCGCGTCGCCCTGACCGGCGAGCCGATCCGGTTCGAGCAGTACGCGCAGCCGCTCGAGAAGTGGTACGCCGTCTCGGCCTACAGGCCGGGGGAGGGGCGATTCGTCGCCGTCTTCGACGACATCACCGAGCGCAAGCGTGCCGAGGAAGCCCTGGCACAGGAGCTCGAGACGACGCGCCTGCTGCTGAGCGCCGCCGAGGCGCTCTCGCGGCAGACGGACCTCGAGCCGCTGCTCGACTCGCTGGCCGACGTGATCATGCACGCGCTCGACCGCGAGCGCGCACTCGTCGCCCTATGGGACGAGCAGCGCCACGAGATGCGGTTCGCCGCGACGCTGGGGGAGGACGCGCCGCCCCCGGGGTTGGCGATCCCGTTCGACAGGCTCTCCGAGCCGGGCAAGAGGATCATCTCCTCCAGGCGCATGGATGTCGTCGACTTCGGATCCGTGCCCGAGGCCGAGAGGCGAGCCACTGCGAGCCTCCGCCTCGGACTCACGCTCTACGTCCCGATCGTCCACGGTGAGCGGCTCATCGGATACATCTACGTCGACAGCCCCGGCGAACGCCGGGAGTACACCGACCACGACATGCGGCTCGCTGCCGCGATAGCCGGGCAGGCGGGCGTCGCGGTCGAGAATGCGCGGCTCCACGAGGAGCAGAGGAGGTCGCTGCGCGTCCTCAAGGACAAGGACCGCGCCATCCGCCAGGCGTACAGCGACGTGATCGACGCCGTGACGGGCGGCAGGCTCATCCTGCTCGGCAGGGACGAGATCGACTCGTCGATCATCGCCCGGGCCGGCGCACCGCATGAGCTCCGCGAACCGTCACAGCTGGCCGAGGCCAGGACGCGCGTCCGCGCCGCCCTCGGAGAGATCCCCGAGGTCGGCGACCTGCTGGTGGCCTTCTCCGAGGGCGCCACGAACATGCTCAAGCACGCGGGGGGAGGGACATACCGGATATGCAGGGAAGGACACCGCGTGCAGTTCATCCTCGCCGACGAGGGACCAGGGATCGACTTCCGGAACCTGCCGAAGGCCACGCTCGTGCCCGGCTTCTCGACGGGCCAGACCCTCGGTATGGGCTTCACGCTGATGATGGAGCTGACCGACCGGCTGCTGCTGAGCAGCGATCCCGGGGGGACCACCCTGCTGCTGGAGAAGGACCTCGCCCACGGGAAGCGCCCTGTCGCGGCGGGCACCGGCGAGGAGCGGCACCCGGCCGGGCGGGGCGACGCCGTCACCGCCCGCGTCGCCGCGCCGCCCGGGATGCGGTCCGGTAGCGGATACCTCGCGAGCCTTCTTCGGCGCGGATAGGGGGAGTCCCCGGTGGTCAAGCGCGCACGGATCGCATGGAAGCTCGCGGCCATCTACATGGTGGTCGCCGTACCGCTCGTCACGATCCTCGCGGTGGTGTATCGGCAGTGGTACGACACGCGCGTAGCGCAGGTCGAGCAAGAGCGCTTGGGCGTGGCCCGGCTGGCCGGCACCGCGTTCGAGCTGCTCGTCAAGGACATGCTCGGCACCGCCGGTGCCCTCGGGCAGAGTCAGGTGGCCCGGGACCCGGGCTCCCCGGAGTCCGTCCAAGCGCTCCAGCGCTTCCAGGAGGCGTACCCCGTCCGGTACGCCGCGGTGACGGACCCGCGGGGACGGGTGCTGAGCTCGTCGGGCACCGTGCCCGAAGGCGAGGACCTCTCCGGCGACCCGGCCTTCGGCGCGTGCCTTAGAAGCGCCTCGGGCGAAGGCATCGAACCGAGCGCGAGGCACGAGCACGACGGCGTCGGCTTCCACCTGGCCCGCCGGATCGATGACGCCGACGGTGACACGGTCGGGGTCATGATGGTGCTGGTCGACGTCACAGCGCTCCCGGAGGCGCTGGAGGACGTGGTCGGCATGGAGCGCGGGGGCATGAGCATCATCGATTCCCGGGGACGGCTCGTCTTCCAGAACGAGGACCCCGGGCTCGCGCGTCGGCTCGAGGACTGGACGCCGCGTCACCCGTCCGTGGAGAGCGCTATCCGGGGGGAGACGGTCGTGCTGCGCCACTGGTCCGGGCCGACCCCCTCGGGCGAGGAGCGCGTCGCCGCCTTCGTCCCCATCGAGCGGCTGGGCTGGGCCGCGGGCGCCTCCGTACCCCACCGCGAGGCGCTCGGCCCCTTCTACCGCAGCCTGCTGGTCGGCTTGCCGCTGACCGCAGCCGTCGTCGGGCTCGCGCTCCTCGCCAGCGTGCTGCTCTCCTCCAGCATCCGGCGCTCGCTGACCGTCGTCGCCGACGACGCCCGGCGCATCGGGTCGGGCGAGCTGGGGCGTCCGGTCCGTTCCGAGCGCACCGACGAGATCGGCGATGTGGCGCGCTCGCTCGAGGACGCCCGGACGAGCCTCCGGAGCCACGTGGAGGGCCTGACTCGGCTGGGAGAGGTCGGACGCGAGCTCGCCGGCGCCACCGAGGCCGACGTCGTCAAGCGCGCCGTGGCCCAGGGGGCGCGCAGCCTGTTCGACCCGGTCGCGGTCTGGGTCTACGTGTTCGAGGAAGGAGGCGCGCCTACGGCCCCATACCTCTGGGACGTGCCCGGGAGGACAGTGCCCAAGGAGCTCGCGTCCTTCCGCCTGAGCCCAGACGAGGGGGCGACCGGACGTGTGATGCGCACCGGCGAAGAGGCGCTGATAGCCGACGCGTCCCACGACGAGTGCGTGCTCGACGGTGAACTCGCGCGCTACCTGGGGTTCCGCTCGTTGGCCGTGCTCCCGCTCGGTTCGAAGGGCCGGCGCTTCGGGGTGCTCGGGATCGCCTTCCGCGAGGAGGACGCGCGGGAGAGCGGGCGG
This sequence comes from Coriobacteriia bacterium, assembly GCA_014859305.1. Classification (NCBI taxonomy): domain Bacteria; kingdom Bacillati; phylum Actinomycetota; class Coriobacteriia; species Coriobacteriia bacterium. Next base: position 37,599 of record JACUUM010000016.1, on the reverse strand, counting down.
GCGCTCCAGCTCCTGCGCGCGTTCGCCGGACAGGTCGCCGTGGCCATCGACAACGTGCGCCTGTTCGAGAGCGAGCGCGAGCGCAGCGCGCGCCTGAGCACCCTTCGCGACGTCGCCAGCCTCGTGACCTCCTCTCTCGACTCGAAGGCCGTGGTCGAGCGGGCTCTCGAGTCCGTCATCCGGCACCTGGGCGTGACGGCCGCGTCGGTGTGGATGCTCCAGGGGCGCCGCCGGCTCGCTCTGGTCGGCGGCCTCGGCTTCCCACCGGCGTTCTTCGAGGATTTCGCCGACGGGGTCGCCCTCGACGAGCCCTACGAGGTCGTGCGCGCGATCAGGGAGGGGAACATGGTGGTGCACGAGGACGCCGCGACCTCGGACGTCTCGACCCGGGTCCGCGACGCGTACCGCCGCTACGGCATCGAGCTCGGGTCCCTGGTCGTGGTGCCGCTGCTCGCCAAGGAGGAGACGATCGGAAGCCTGACCCTGGCATGGCCGCGCCCGCGCATCTTCGGCGAGGAGGAGCGCGCGTTCGTCGCCTCTCTGGCCGACACCTTCACCACTGGGCTGCAGAACGCGTCGCTGTTCGAGCGGGCGCAGGAGGCGGCCCGCCTCGGCGACGCCCTCAACCTCGTCGACGACCTGGTACACTCCACGTTGCGCCCCGAGGAGGTCTTCTCCGAGGTGCTCGAGGTCGCCGCCACCAGCATCGGATGCGACTCCTCGGCGCTGGACCTAGTGGAAGACGGCGCCTGGGTCCCGACGCACATATGGCACCTGCCGGCGGAGATCCTCGGCCGGCGGTTCGAGCCTCGCGACGTCCCCTTCGTCGACATCGCCGCGGCGACGAAGGCCCCCGTGGCCGTGGAGGACGCACTGCACGACCCGCGCACCTCGCGCGAGGTGCAAGAGCGCTACAACATCCCCTCCGTGGTCGTAGCGCCGCTGACGCGCCGCGAGCGGGTGGAGGGCGCGCTCTTCTTCAACTACCACTCGCCGCACCGCTTCTCCCAGGGCGAGGTGGACTTCGCCCGCAAGGTCGCCTCCTCGGTGTCGCTCGCGCTCGAGAACGCCCGCCTCTACGAGAACGAGCGCCACGTCTCCGAGACGCTCCAGGAGACCCTGCTGGCGCTGCCCGAGAGCATCCACGGCCTCGAGTTCGCGCCCCTGTACCACTCCGCCACCGAGATGGCGCGCGTCGGCGGCGACTTCTACGACCTCTTCGAGCTCGGGCACGGGCTCGTGGGCGTCACGGTGGGAGACATCTCGGGAAAGGGCATCGACGCCGCGGTGCTGACCTCGCTGGTCAAGAACACGATCCGCGCGCACGCGGCCGAGAGGGAGGGGAACCCCGCCGAGGTGCTTCGCCTGGCCGACGACGTGCTCTACAGGTGGTCGCCGCCGGAGATCTTCGCGACGGTCTTCTTCGGCGTGATCCGCCCCGACGGCCGCCTCCTGTACTGCAACGCCGGGCACACGACCGCGGCGCTGGTGTGCCGCGGCGGGGTGGAGAGGCTCGAAGCCGACTCCCCGCTGATCGGCGCGCTGCCGGACGTCGAGTTCAGGGAGTCCGAGACCGGGATGGCCGAGGACGACCTGCTGTTCCTCTACACCGACGGGCTCATCGAGGCGCGGTCGGCCGACGGCGAGCTCTACGGCGAGGAACGGCTCTTCGAGCTGCTCGCCCACATGGGTGGCGTGAGCGCCGCCGAGGCGGTGCGCCGCGCGGCCGACGAGGTGCTCGCCTTCGGCGGAGGGCGGCTGACCGACGACCTGGCGGTGCTGGCGATCCGCCCGCGGCCGGCCGGCTGAGGGGGCGCGGGGCGGGGCGCCCTCGACACGGCGGCGCCCTTGCCGCCCGTGCGTCGCGCGGTACAATGGCGGCTGCCTCTTCGGCGCGCCCTCGTAGCTCAGGGGATAGAGCACAGGTTTCCTAAACCTGGTGTCGCAGGTTCGAATCCTGCCGGGGGCACCATACGAAACAGCAGGTGGGCGAGGGTCTTGTCCCTCGCTCACCATCGCTTCTCAGCGTCCTTGCTGAGTTCCCCGCACCTAGGTCTCCCCTTTCGTGGCAGAATCGTCCATCAAGAACACGAAGCCCGCCCTTGGAGGACATGGGTGGCCTTCTCGGGTCTGGCCTTCGGACTACGGACAGTCACTCGACCGCAGCCACGAGTGGCTCCAGTGTCACCTCCGGCATGTCCCGACTCACAAAGGCGAGCCTCCAATCGTCGGCGAACAGCGCGAGCAACTCGCCGTCGCGGCTTCGCTCGAGAACCTCGATACCATGCGAGCGCTCAAGACGCTTCCGGCTCTCCGCGTTCGTTCGGCGGACAGTCCGGTAGGGCAACCGCTCGAGGGCGCCGGGCGCCGAGAACTCGTGCTCGAGTCTGTGGAGCACGACCTCGAACTGCATCGGGCCGACTGCGGCGAGCACGGGTGACTGACCGCCGCGCCTGTCGGATCTCAGCACTTGGACGACGCCTTCGGCATCGAGCTGCTCGATACCGCGCCTGAACTGCTTCGACTTGCCAGCGTCTTTCACCCGTACGGCGGCGAAGTGCTCCGGCGCGAACGTCGGCATCCCTGGAAACTCGACGACATCCTTCTGATAGAGCGTGTCACCCGGTCTCATCGACCCGGCATTGACCAGCCCCACGATGTCGCCCGGATACGCCCGCTCGACCGTGGTGCGCTCCCGTCCGAACATCGCGTGCGCGTACTTCGTGGTGAAGGACCGTCCCGTCGCCGAGTGAGTGAGGACCTCGCCTCGCTCGAAGACACCGGAGCACACGCGAACGAACGCGACGCGGTCCCTGTGCATCGGGTCCATGTTGGCCTGGACCTTGAACACCAGCCCCGAGAACGGCGCCTCGAGATTCCTTTCGCCACCGGTGCGAGTGGCCCTCGCGTAGGGCGCCGGCGCCGTATCGACGATGGCGTCGAGCAGCAGCCGGACGCCTACGTTCGATACGGCGGCACCGAAGAAGACCGGCGTCGAACGCCCGAACCGGAAGTCCTCCGTATCGTGCCAGGCATCCACGCCCTCGAGCAGTTCGATCTCATCTCGGGCAGCGGAAAGGCCAGCTATTCCGCCGGCGTCTTCCAGTCGCTCCGGCCGCTCGGCGACAGCGGTGGCCCCGCCGGGGGTGCGGGTGAAGCGGATCACCCGATCCGGCTCGCGCCGGTCCACGAGGCCCTGGAAGTCGCCCGCGACGCCGATGGGCCACGTGACGGGCGTCGGCCTCAAGCCCAGCCGGCTTTCGATCTCATCGAGGATCTCGAGCGCCTCTCGGCCGGGGCGGTCCCACTTGTTCACGAAGGTGATCACCGGCAGACGGCGATACCGGCACACCTCGAAGAGCTTGAGGGTCTGGGCCTCCAGGCCCTTCGCGGCGTCGAGCAGCATCACGGCGCAGTCGACAGCGGAGAGCACGCGGTACGTGTCCTCGGAGAAGTCGGCGTGCCCGGGGGTGTCGAGCAGGTTCATGACCGCGTCGCGGTACTCGAACTGCAGAGCCGCCGAGGTGACGGAGATCCCGCGCTGTCGCTCCATCTCCATCCAGTCACTCGTCACCCCTCGGCGCCCTGCCTTGCCGTGTACCGCACCGGCCTCGGAGATCGCGCTAGCGTGCAGCGCCAGAGCCTCGGTCAGTGTCGACTTCCCGGCGTCGGGGTGGCTGATGATGGCGAACGTGCGGCGGCGAGCCGCCTCTTCGAGTACTGACACGGCGGGTGCTTCACTCGCCGTCGGCGCCGGTCGACAGTGAGGCCAGCCGGTCCCGAAGCATCGCGGCGAACTGCAAAGCGCTCTCGTACTGCTCGCGGAGCTGAAGGCACCGCTCCTGGGCGATACTCGCGAAGTCGTGCAGCCGGTCGAGCGTCGCACGCTCGGCGTCCGAACCGGGTTCGCCGCTGACCGCGTCGAGCGCCTGCAGCAGGTCCCGCATCTCGTCGAGGCTGAAGCCCAGCGGCTTCATCCGCTTGACCAGTTCGAGGCGCTCGATGTCCGTCTCCCCATAGAGACGGAAACCGCCGGGCGTCCGCGTGCTGGGGGTCACCAGGTCCGCTTCCTCGTAGTAGCGGATGGTGCGCAGCGACAGGCCGACGCGCTCGGCAACCTCGCCGATCTGGAGGGGATCGCCGGCGCCCGGGAGGGGGAGCGCGTGTTCCTCCGCGCCGGTGGCCCGCCTACGCCGACCAGTTGCGGCATCGGATCCCTTGATCATGCCGTGGGCACTACTTCCACCGGCACATCGAACAAGTGATCCCAAAGCTCGCGAAGCCTCCCGTACCGGCGATCCGGCAGCCTCTCGAGCACCGAGAGCACCTGCGGCCTGGCGTCCGCATTGGCGGCGTGCTCTATGAGCTCGCTTCTCGTGGCTCCGTGAGGAATGAACGCCTCTTCGACGGCATCTGCGATCTCGACTCGTGTGACAGGGCGGTTCGGCACTGTACCTCCTAGCGCTACCTAGCTTCCATGCGGTCTACACCGGCGAGGTGGTCCGCCCCGGCTTCGCACATCGTGTGAGTCCGTCTCCCCTATGGCGTGATGCGGACGTCGCTTCCGCCGGACCCGCTCCTGGTGGCGGCAGCCTCCGAATCCAGAGCAGAGGACCTGTACGTGAACGGCACGGCTCTCCCCTCCGACCACTCGAGCATCTGGCGATCGCAGATAGCGCACAGCAGGATCGAGCCGAGGCCGACGATCGAGAGCTGCGTGCCTCGCGAGTACTGCGTGAGCGCCTGGGCACGCTGCACCAGGTCGGTCCTTCCGCAAGTCGCGCACTTGTCCGGTTCGCTGTCCCGCAGCCAGGAGGCACCGCAGCTTCCGCAGTGGATGACGATGCCTTCTGGAGACGGCTGCCCTCTGAGCTCTTCCGTCTCTCCGCAGGTGCGACAGATGATCTCCTTGCTCATTGAATCCCTGACCTTTGGTTTTCGTTCGACCCAAGCCGTTGTGTGCGCTCAGGCACGACGGCCAGCGGCTGACCCTACTCTAACGTAACTGTAAGGTTGACAGCAAGACAGGATCCGGTGGAATGCTTGCCGGTGACGAAACGGTCCAACGGTGTTGGACACGGACTCAGCCATGCGGGAACACGACCTCACGGAGGTGCCTCGTCGGGTGCCTCGGAACTGCGCTCAATACGTGGGCTTCCGTGGAGTGGAGCTGCATGCGGCACACGGGGTCCACTACCGGGATGCCCAGATCCTTGCCACGGCCCGCCTCAACGGTTGCGGTGCCGTGCTCACTGAGGACATCGCTTCGCCGGCGCTCGCAGGCATCCGCTTCGCGAACCCGTTCGTCGAGGGCTTCGACCTGCGAGAGGCGGTCGGATAGCCCCGGCGCCCTACCCGACCGGCACCGCGGCGTACCTGTCGACGAGGTCGCCGACCGCCACCGGCGCCGGCGTCGACTCGTCCACGTCGTGGAAGACCGACACCACCGCGCGCTTGGCCTCGTCGGAGAGCGTCCTCTCCGCGAGGGGGAGCAGCGCCTCGTCCTCCTCGGCGACGTGCGCGCGCATCAGCCTCGACCACCCCGCGAGCGCCTCGGCCGCCGCCTCCGGGGCGTCCCGGCGCGGCATGCGTTCCATGTAGGGCCGCGAGGCGGCGTGGTCGGCCCGGAGGTGCCGCAGCCTGATGGAGACGGGGTGCGGCGCCGAGGCGACCAGCGCGGGGAACAGCGCCCTCTCCTCCTTGCGGTAGTGCCGTTCGTCCACGAAGTCGCGGCCGAAGCCCACGAGCCGCCCGACGTCCTCGTCGGCCACCTCGCGCCCCTGCACGAGCAGGACGGCCATCGCCATCGCGACGGCCGCCGCGTCCTCGATCAGCGCGTGCTCCTCGCGGATCTCACCGCAGCACTCCACCCGTTCCCGCCTCCCCTCGCGCCCGCGCCCGCCGGACCTCCGGGCTTCATACCCGGCGACACCGGCGGGGAAGCGCCGCAGTTGTGACGGCGGGAACGCTGGCTCCGCGCCCGGGCGTGTACGATATGGGGGACGACGCGTTCACCTTGCGGCCCTGCCGGCGAAGCGGCGGCTGGAGTCGTCCTCTGACGCAAACGGTCGGTCGCGAAGGACGGAGGTACGAGCGGATGCCCGAGGAGGTGGACGGACCCGGCGGAGTGCTGCGTGCGGCGGGCGACGAGAACGCCTTCCGTCTGGGCGCGCGCATCCTCGAGATCGCGCCGGTACCTGTCGCGTACGTGAGCGCCGGGCTCGTCGTGCTGCAATGCAACGCCGCCGCCGCGCGGCAGCTCGGCGGCCCCGCCGATCGGCTGCTGGGGCGGCGCCTGGAGGACCTCGTCGGCCGCGACTCGCCCCTGCTGGCAGCGGCCGCGGCCGCGGTGCACACCCTGCAGCCGGTCACCCACCTCCTCCCGGGCGACGCCGGCGGCGGCGGTGCGGTCGTGTCGGTCACCTGCACGCCGGACATCGACGCCCGCGGAAGGCTCCTCGGGCTGATCGTCACGATGTCGGAGAGCGGCTCGCGGCGGCTCGAGGAGGGGGCCGGCGAGTCGGCGGCGTTCGCCAGGCGGCTCGCCGGGGAGCTGGCGGAGGCGCGCGAGCTGCAGCGCGGGCTGCGGCGCGAGCTCGAGCTGCTCCGAACCGTCGTGAAGCACTCGGCCGACGGGATCGTGGTGGCGCGTGTCGATGGCCGCGCCGTCCTGTGCAACCCGGCGATGCGGCGGATCGCGGGCCGGGACCTTGCGGGGATCGGCGAGAAGGACTGGCTGGAGGTCGCCTTCACCGACTCCCGCGAGAGGGACCGCGCGGCTTCGGTCCTGCGACGCGCGCTGCTCGGCGAGAGCGCCGCCGAGGAGATCCCGCTCACGCGCGAGGACGGGGAGCGGAGGATGCTCCGCCTCTCGGCCTCACCCTTCCGGCTCGACGGCAACGACCTGGTGCTGGCGGTGGCGAGCGACGTCACGGAACGCGACGAGGCCGAGCGGGAGCTCGGCGAGAGCGAGAGCCTCTTCCGCACGATCTTCGAGCTGTCCTCGGCGGGTATCGGACAGCTCGACGCCGAAGGCCGCTTCCTGAAGGTGAACCGCAGTCTCGCCGAGATGCTGGGCTACGCGCCCCAGCAGCTGGAGCGCATGTCGTTCTCGGAGGTCACGCATCCGGACGACCTGGAAGCCGACCTGCGCGAGATCGGGACGCTGCTCTCCGGCGAGGCCGACCGCTGCGTGATGGAGAAGCGCTTCGTCCGCGCCGACGGCGGCGAGGTGTGGACGCTCGTGGCGGTCGCGGGGGTGCGGGACGCCGAGGGCGGCGTGGAGTACCTCGTCGGTGTCGCCCAGGACATCGGCGAGCGCAAGCGCGGCGAGGAGCTGGCGCTGGCGATGCATCGTATCGACGCGGCGCTCCACTCCACGCTCGAATTCGGCGACACCGTGCAGCGTGTCGTCGTCGAGGCGGTGGACGCACTCGGCGTCGAGACGGGGCGGGTGGCGCTGCTGGAGGAGGGGCGCTGGGCGACCCGCTACGGCCACCGCCTGCCGGCGGGGACCGAAGCCGTCTCGTACACGGACGAGGAGGCGCCGCACTTCGCGCTCGCGGCGCGCGAGCGGGCCGTCATCGCGGTCGACGACGCGCTCTCGGACGCGAGGTTGGACCGCGGGGCCATGGAGCGGCTGGGCGAGTGCTCATCCCTGGTGGTGCCGCTCGTCTCGCGCGACGAGGTGATCGGCGTGATGAGCTTCTCCTACCACGACCGCACCATCCGCTTCACCCCGGCCGAGGTCTCCTTCGCCGACCGCATCGCGTCCTCGGTCACGCTCGCCCTGGAGAACGCGAGGCTCTACGACGCGCAGCACCGCGTGGCCGACACCCTGCAGGACGCGATCATCCGGATGCCCGAACGGATGCCGGGCCTGGACTTCTGCTCGCTGTACGGCTCCGCGACCGAGGCGAGCCGGGTCGGCGGCGACTTCATGGACCTCTTCGAGCTGGCCGGCGGGCGGGTCGGCGTGCTCATCGGCGACGTCTCGGGCAAGGGGGTCGACGCCGCGGCCCTCACCTCGCTGGTCAAGAACGTCGTGCGCGCCTACGCCCACGAGGACGCTTCTCCCGCGCGAGTCATGGAGCGCCTGAACCGCGCGGTGGATCGGGAGACCGCGCACGACATGTTCGTCACGGTCTTCCTCGGCGTCCTCGACCCGAGGTCGGGGTGGCTGGCGTACTGCAGCGGAGGTCATCCGCCGGCGATGGTGCGGCGGCGCGGCGGCCGCCTGGACCTGCTGGGTGCGGTCTCGCCGATCGTCGGGGCGCTGCCCGACTCGGCCTATGCCGAGTCGTTCGAGCATGTCGGCGAGGGCGACGTGCTGCTGCTCTACACCGACGGCGCGATCGAGGCCCGCCGCCCCGACGGCGAGATGTTCGGCGAGGAGCGCCTCGGGCAGGCGCTGCTGTCCGCCGACCTGGGCGCCGGCATGGAGGAGGTGTGCCGCTCTCTGTTCGCCGCCGTGTCCGCGTTCGCCTCCGGCCGCCTGGCCGACGACCTCGCGCTGCTGCCGCTCGCGCTGGACCCCTCGGGCCTGCCGTCGGCCTCGCACGGCGGCCGCGCGCGATAGCGCGGTCCGCCTCACCGCCCCTGGGCGCCCCGCATCACGGCGCCGGGGCGCCCCGCGACAGGAGCCCGCCCAGGTTCGGCACCTCGACCACCACCCATCGCCCCTCGCGCGGCACCATGCGCGCCTCGACATCGCCGTACCGCGCGTCTGTGTCGAGCAGGACGAGCGCCTCGTCCCCGGTACGCTCGAGGACCCGCATGCGCAGCGGCGCGAGGATGCCGCGCTGCCGTCGAAGCCAGCCCTCCTCGGCCTCCCCGCGCTCCACCGCCGCGCGCAGACCCTCGCGCGCCCGCTCGACGATCAGCGCCCGCTGCGACTCGACCAGCTCCTGCCCCAGCCGCCCCGGCGGCCCCTCGCCGCGCAGCTCCTCGACCAGCTCGTCGATCCCGGCGGCCATGACCGCCTCGACATCCACGTAGCGCTCGAACCGCTCCCAGTCGTGGGAGGTGTACGCGTGACCCATGCGAGCCACGCTCCACCGCGGCTCGCCTCCCAGCGTCCGCCACCCGAGCCACCCGAGCGCGCCCAGGAGCGCCGCGACCGCCAGCACGCCCGCGAGCGCCCGCCCCCTCACCGCGCCGCCCTCGTCCATCGGCAACTCCGCCCCTCGGCCGCGTCCAGCCCCTCGTAGAGCAGCACGCCGAGGAGCGCCATGGCGATGATGCCCGCGAACATCCCCTCGTAGTCGATGCGGCTCCAGGCGTCCACGATGTAGTAGCCCAGGCCGTTGGTCCCGGCGATGGACTCGGCCAGGAAGAGCACCGCCACCGCCGTCCCCGCTCCGATCCGCAGCGCGGTGAAGACCTCCGGCAGGGTCGCCGGCACGATGACGTGCCGGAAGACCTGCGCGCGAGTCGCGCCAAGGGATCGCACCGACAGGACGGAGGCAGGCGGCACGGCGCGGGAGGCGTCGCGCGCGGTCACGAGGATCTGGAAGGACACGATCAGCGTGATGAGCGCGATCTTGGAGGAGTCACCGAGTCCGAGCAGCACGAGCAGGACGGGCAGGAAGACGACCTTCGGGATGGGGTAGGTCAGGAACACCAGCGGCGCGGCCACCGCGTCCAGCCGCGGCGAGCGGCCCAGCAGCAGCCCGAGCGGAGCGCCCAGCGCGACCCCGAGCGCGACCGCGGCCAGCACCCGCCAGGCGCTGACCGCGAAGTGCGGCGCCAGCGCCGGCACCTCGGAGGCGAAGGACGCCAGCGCGGGGCCCGGCGCGGGCAGCGCGGGCGAGTCCACGGCCAGCGCGACGAGCTCCCATCCGGCGAGCAGCGCGACGAAGGCGCCGGCGTAGCCGAGCACGCGGCGCAGCAGCGGGGCCCCCCTCACGGGGCTCCCTCCCGCAGCCCGGCGGGGTGCAGCGCCCCCTCCTCGGCGAGCAGCGCCCTCAGCCTCGCGCAGCGAGCGTAGAACGCCTCGGTCTGCCGGTACCCCTCGGAGCCCATCCCGGGGTTGTCCACGATCGCCGCCACGCGCCCGGGCCGCGTCGTCAGCACGACCACCCGCCGCCCGAGGAAGACCGCCTCCTCGATGGAGTGCGTCACGAGCACCGAGGTGTGGCCCCGCTGGCGCCACAGGGCGAGCAGCAGGTCCTGCAGGTCCTCGCGGGTGAGAGCGTCCAGGGCGGAGAGCGGCTCGTCCATCAGCAGCAGGTCGGCCTCCAGGGCGAGCGCCCTGGCGACGGCCACCCGCTGCCTCATCCCGCCGGAGAGCTCGCCGGGGTACGCGCCGGCGAACTCGGCCAGCCCCAGCCGCTCGAGCGCGTCGCGGGTGCGGCGGGCGGACTCCCCGCGCTTCACGCGCCGCACCTGCAGGCCGAGCGCGGCGTTGCGCGCGACCGTCTTCCAGGGCAGCAACCCGAAGTCCTGCAGGATCAGAGCCGTGCGGCGCCGGGGTCCGGCGAGCGGCTCCCCGCCGACGAGCACCCGGCCGGCGGTCGCGGGCACGAGACCCGCCAGCGCCAGCAGCAGGGTGGACTTGCCCGAGCCCGACGGGCCTATCACCGCCACGGGCTCGCCGTCGCGCAGCGAGAGGTCGAGCGGTCCGAGCGCCTCGAGGGCGCGCCGGACGCCGTGGTAGGTCACGGCCAGGGCCTCGATGCCCACCGCGGCCATCGCGCTACAGCGCCTTCCCCCGGCCGCCCGGCATCACCGGTCGCCCGGCGTCACCACGCCCGAGAGGTCCAGCGGCGTGAGGTCGGCCTTCAGCGTCCCCTCCGCGCGCATCCACTCCAGCACGGCCGCGACCTGCTCCTCGGTGGGCGGCTGCGCGGCGGGGTACGCGTTCACGCGGTAGGTGTCCCTGAGCGGCTCGGGCAGCCGCGCCTTGTCCACGAGCGTCTCGCGCCAGGCGTCCGGGTCGCCGTTCACCAGCTCCGCGCCGGCGTCCCACGCCCGCACCAGCAGCTCCATGGCCTCGAGCCCGCCCTCGGCGCGCAGGAACGCCTCGGAGGCCACCAGCACCGTCTGCGAGAGGTTCTCGCCGGAGGTGTCGTCGGCGATGAGCTTGGCGCCCTGCATCTCGCCGAGCGAGAGCAGCGGCTCGGGCAGCGCCGCCGCGGCGAGCTTGCCGTTCATCAGCAGCTCGAAGCGCACCGGCACCTTCTTGACCTCTTCTTTGACGACCCGCTCCGCGGGAACGCCCGCCTGGCGCATCAGCCCGTCGAGCACGTACTCCTGGATGGTGCCCGAGGAGGTGCCCACCGGCACTCCTGCCAGGTCTTGAAGGCCGTCCACCTCCGACCCGGGCGCGGCAAGGATGCCGAAGCGCCCCTCTTCCGGCGTGGCGCCCAGCATGACGAACTCGACGGCCACCGGCGTGCCGCCGGCCTCGAGCTGGGCGGCCGCGATCATGTCTCCCATGAACGCGTCGATCTCGCCGGCCACCAGCGCCGCGTCGCGCTCCTGGGCCGACTGGAACGTCACGATCTCGACCGAGGGCAGTCCGACCTCTTCGAAGACGCCTTCGGCCTCGGCCGCCCACAACGGCAGCGCGTCCTCGGTGGGCAGCGTGCCGACACGGACCGTCCTCGGCTCGACGGCCGCCCCGCCGCCGGCGTTCGGCTCGGCCCCCCGGGCGCAGCCGGCGAGCGCGAGGGTGAGAGCGGCGGCGAGCGCCATCGAGAGCGGGCGCCGGAGAGTGCGGGGGGTCATCGGGAGGTGCCTCCTCGGGTCGTTGCGCGTGTGCCGCGCCTGTTCGGTTCTCAGCGGCGCGGGCTGATGCTGCGCCGCATGCGGATCTCGTCGCGGACGGGGATGTCGGAGAAGCCGCCGGGCGTGGAGCCGTCCTCCAGCACGAGCTGGCCCACTGCGCAGCCGTAGATGCGGAAACCGTGCCGTTGGTAGAAGTAGAGCTGCGGTATGTCGTCGTTCGTGACCGCCACGACCACCCCCGGCAGCCCCTTCTCCTCCGCGTAGGCCACGGCGGCCGCGACGAGGGACGAGCCGACACCGCGCCCCTGGTAGGCGGGGTACACCGAGAGCAGCACGACCGCGAGCTCGCCGGCGTGGACGGCCAGCGAGAGCAAGCCGGCGAGGCGCCCCTCGCTCTCGGCGACGAGGTTGATGCCGATGAGCACGTCGAAGGTGCGTCCGAAGACATCCACGTCGGTCTCGCCCAGTGCCTGGTCGCAGATCTCCTCGATCTCGCGGCGGTCGCCCGCCGTCGCGCGGCGCACGGTGAACCCCGGCGCCTCCTTGCGGGGGAGGTGCTCGGCGCAGGTCACCGTCATCCGCGCGTCGTTCAGCGGCAGGTCCTTGCCGCAGATCGGGCAGCGGTACTGCGGGTACGGGACCTCGAGGTCCTCTCGCTCCTCGGTCTCCACGATGCGGTCCTTTCGTCCGGCCACCGCCACGTCCGCCCGGAGGGGCGTGGCGTGCCATACGGTTATACCGCGCCCGGAGCGGCAGCGCCACGCCCCGCGGCCCGCGTCCGTCCGCAGGTGGTTCGGGTAGGATACGGGTACCCCGACCGCTCCGTGAGGAGTACCGATGCCCGCCCCCGTTCACGGCCTGCCCTTGCTCGACGAGTCGCCGGAGGCGCGGGCCGCGCTCGCCGGCGTCGAGGTGCTCTACACCGACCTTGACGGCACGCTCCTCGGCCCGGGAGGGACGCTGCTGGCCGACGCCGACGGCCGTCCCTCGGCCGCGACCGCTCAGGCGATCGTGCGGCTCAACGCCGCCGGGCTGCCCGTCGTGCTGTCCTCGGGACGCAACCGCGTGCAGCTCACAGAGGTCGCGCGGGTCTGCGGGTGGAGCGGCTTCATCGCCGAGCTCGGCTGCGTGCTCGTCCGCGACCGCGGCGGGCAGCAGGAGTACTACCTGGGCGACTGGCCCGACGGGACCCTGCCCGACGGCGTGACCCCCTACGAGCTGATCGAGCGGGCGGGCGTGCTCGATGCGCTGGTGCGCGCGTTCCCGGGGCGCATCGAGAACCACACGCCGTGGCACCTGAACCGCGAGGCCACGCACGTGCTGCGCGGCGAGCTGGACCTCGAGGCCGCGACGGTCGTGCTCGAGGGCATCGGTCTGCCCGTGCGCGTCGTGGACAACGGCATCATCCGCCCGCCCTCGACCACGCTCGTCGGCGTCGAGCGGGTGCACGTCTACCACCTCGTCCCCAGCGGCGTCACCAAGAGCGGCGCCGTCCTGCGCGACCTGACCGGCCGGGGACTGGAGCGGCGGCAGGCCTGCGCGATCGGCGACTCGGAGACCGACGTCGAGATGGCCGACGAGTGCGTGATGCTCGTCCTGGTCGCCAACGCGCTCGCCGACGAGCGCGTGCGCGCCGCGGTGCGCGGGCGGGAGAACGTGTACGTGACGCGCGGCGCGCGCGGCGAGGGCTGGGCGGAGCTGGCCGACGCGTGGCTGGCGGCGCGCGGAGGCGGGAGGACGGGCCCGCCGTAGGGCGTCAGTTCCTCAGCTCGTAGCGGCGGGGGCCCAGGCGCCTCAGGCGCCCCTCCCGCTCGCGTCGCCGGATCGCGTCGAGCGCCGCGCGGGCGAGCATCCTGGACTCCTCGGGGCTCCGCGGCCGCCGCCGTGTCGCACGAGGCTGCCCGGCGAGCCTTGCGATCAGCGGCAGCATGCGGCCGCGCTCGGCCATCCACCGGTCGTAGTCGTACACGCGAGTCACGCCGGCCCCTCCTCGCGCAGCCGCATCAGAGGCCCCTCCAGGTCTTCCTCGGCGGCACGCCGCTTCAGGTAGGCGAGGTCGAGCTCGGGTGCTCCGGCCAGGAGCACGGCTGCCCAGCGGCACGACTCCGCGTCCTGCCGGAACGCGCACGCCGCGAGCCTGTCGATGATCAGATCCTCTATCCCCAGGATGTAGGCCGTCACCCCCGCGATCCTCACCTCCGCCACGTGTCCGAGCCGGTCGGGGGGCAGGGTGCCGCCGGGTACCTCGACCAGGAGGTTGAGCTCTTCGTCGTAGAAGTGGCGCCCCTCTCGCTCGAAGCCCCAGGAGTCAAGCACCTCGGCCACGGGCTCGGACGCCCCGGCCAGGTCGACGTCGACGGTCGGGTAGTCCCCGGCGGTGTAGAACTCGACAGCGTTGCCGCCTACGACGACCGGGGCGGGCCACCCCAGCGCCTCGACTCCCCGGACCAGGAGGCCGACGAACGCGAGCCGCCGCCCGAGGGTGTCGGAGATGGGCTCGAGCAACGCGGACAGCTCCCCGCGCGTCGGCACCCCGGCGCCTTCCCGCGCCATGGGGAGCGGCACGTCCAGGGCGGAGTGCGGATACGGACCGCGCCTCTCCTCGCCTGAGGGCCGCTCGTGTCCGGACCGCTGCGAGAGCCACTCCTCGAGGTCACCCCTGCGGACGCGCCACAGCCGTCCCACCTTGAGCGCCGGCAACTCCCCCGTGCGCACCTTATCGTAGACCGTGCGCTCGCTCACGCCGAGGTACTCCGCGACCCGCGCGATGCTGAAGAGCTCTTCCATGCGATGATGATAGCAGCTACTGGAATCTACAGGAAGAGAGCTGCGTTGCAAGCTCCTCTCGGCACGGCTGCGCAGGCGCGCGCCGAGCCCCGAGCGCCGCGCGGAGCCGGCCGACGCGTGGCTGGCGGCTCGCGTTGCGCCTTCTACCAGCTTGGACTAGAATCTTCGTGCTCCGGTTCACTAGGAGCGTTGACAGCACGGAGAAGCCCTTTCCGTTAAGGTGCGGCTCCTGTCCGAACACAGGCCACTGCCCGGAAATGTCGAGAGACGCCAATGGGTAGAACAGCTTTCGCCGGCTTAAGGCGACGGCTAAGGTGGCTGGTCCGCTCGCCGCAAGGCCTGCGGGCACTACGTCGGGCAGTGCCAAAACCTCCAACGAGGGACGGGGCGGGACTCGGCCGCCGCGCGGCCCTGTCCCCTGCGCGTGCACGAGCGCGCGCCCGCCGGCCCCTCGTCCGTCCTCGGAGAGGGGCCTTTTGCGTGGTGTCGTCCTGTCGTCGGAAGAAGAGGACCTGAGTGAGGCTCGTGAGTCACTAGGTCCCGGCTCCCTCCCCCGCGGACGGGCCGGGGCCCGATACGCGACTTCGCCGGACCCCGAGTTCGGAAGGGAGGGAGCGCGCATGATCTATCTGACGCGGATGCTCGGCCGGCCGGTCGTCGACGCCGCGGGCGAGACGATCGGTGCGATCAACGACGTCGCCATCGCCACCGGCGAGATCTTCCCGCGCGTCACGTCGCTGGCCTTCGTCGGCCCGGACAGGACGCCGTTCATGCTCTCGTGGCGGAAGTACGTGGCCGAGTTCGACGAGGAACGCGTGCTCCTGGACGCGCCCCGCTCGCAGCTGCGCTTCTCCTACCTTCAGCCCGACGAGGTCCTGCTCGCCCGCGACCTGCTGAACAAGCAGATCGTCGACACGCAGGGCATGAAGGTCGTGCGCGTGAACGACCTGAAGCTCTCCGAGTCGGCCAAGGCGCTGCGGCTGCTCGGAGCCGAGGTCGGGATCCGTGGGATCCTCCGCGGCATCTCCCCGGTGCTGGAGCATGCGGCCGGCGCGGCCGCACGGCTCGTGGGCCGCAGGCTGCCCGAGTCCTTGATCGCCTGGAACTACATGGACCTGCTCGACCGGGACTTGAGCCACGTGCAGCTCTCGGTCACGCACAAGCGCCTGCACGAGCTGCACCCCGCGGACGTCGCCGACATCCTCGAGACGCTCTCGCCGAGCCAGCGCGGCCGCGTGTTCGAGCACCTCGACAACGCCCAGGCGGCACTCGCCGTCGCCGAGCTGGAGGAGGAGTACCAGGCGCAGGTCTTCGCCGACCTCACCGACCAGCGCGCCTCCGACATCCTCGAGATGATGGACCCCGACGACGCCGCGGACATCATCGGCGACCTGCCCTACGACAAGGCCGAGACGCTCCTGCGCCTGATGGGCATGCGCGAGGCCCGCCAGATCCGCAAGCTGCTGGGCTACCGAGAGAACACGGCGGGCGGCATCATGACGCCCGAGGTGACCACCGTGACCGAGGACATGACAGTCCAGCAGGTCATCGAGCACCTGCGCGGCGCCGCCGCGGAGAACGAGAGCATCTACTACGTCTACGTCGTGGAGGGCGACCGGCGGCTGATCGGCGTCGTGTCCCTGCGCGACCTGCTGGTCAGCTCCCCCGAGACGCGGGTGGCCGACATCCTGGAGCGCGACCTCATCACCGTGGAGCCCGACGACGACCAGGAGGACGTGGCCGAGACCATGTCCAAGTACGACCTGCTCGCGATCCCCGTGGTGGACGAGAGCGGCCGCATCCTGGGCATCGTCACGGTGGACGACGCGCTGGACGTGCTCGAGGCGGAGTCCGCCGAGGACCTCGCGCTGGCCACCGGCTCGCCCCGCCAGGTCGGCGTGGGCGCGTGGAGCTGGCTCGGCCGCAAGAGCGGCTGGCTCATCGTGTGGGCCGTCCTCGGGGTGGGCGCCGCCCTGGTGCTGTGGGCGTTCTCGGCCACGATCTCGGCGTTCGTGGCCTCCGTGCTCTTCATCCCGCTCGTGCTGCGCCTCGCCGAGGACATCTCGTCGCACTCACTCGCCGTGCTCATCGAGGCGGGCGCCCCCGAGGAGCGTCCGCGCTTCGCGCGCCAGATGCTCGTGGACGCCGTGGTCGGCATCGGCCTGGGAGCCGTGAGCGCGCTGGTCGTCTTCGGCTTGCTCGAGCTGCTCGGAGAACCGCTCGAGGCGGCGGTGACGCTCGCGGCGGCCGTCGGCCTCACGGTGCTGTTCGTGGCGGCCGTCGCCGGAGCGGTGCCCTACCTCGCGCTCAAGCCCGGCGGCGGGGGCTGGCGCGCGCCCTCGACGCTGGTCTCGACGGGCATCGCCGCAGCGGGACTGGCCGTCTACCTGCTGCTGGTCACGGTGCTGCGCCAGCTGGTGCGGTTCTAGGCGCGTCGGGCGATGGCGCGTACCCCCCGTCAGCGCGGCCGGCTCCTCCTCTTCCTCGGCGTGCTCGGGCCGGGGATCGTCGCCGCGTCGGCGGGCAACGACCCGGGCGGCATCTCGACGTACTCCGTGGCCGGGGCCCGATACGGCTACATGCTGCTGTGGGCGCTGCTGGCCATGACGCCGTCCTTCGTGTTCGTCCAGGAGATGGCGGGCCGCATGGGCGCGGTGACCGGCAAGGGGTTCGCCGGCCTCATCCGGGAGAAGTTCGGCATGAGGCCGTCGTTCTTCGCCATGGCGTGCCTGCTGTCCTCCACGGCGGCCACCTCCGTCGCGGAGTTCGCCGGCATCGCGGCCGCCATGCAGCTCTTCGGCGTCAGCAAGTACGTGGCGGTTCCGGTGGCCGCGGCCGTGGTGTGGCTGCTCGTCGTCCGAGGCTCCTACCGCAGCGTCGAGAAGGTGCTCCTGGCGATGTCGACCGTGTTCGTGGCGTACGTGGTCGCGGCGTTCCTCGCCGGTCCCGATTGGGGGCAGGTGCTCCGCGGCCTCACCGTGCCGAGGGTCGTCCCGTCCACGGAGTTCGTCACGATCGCCATCGGGATGACGGGCACGACGATCGCCCCCTGGATGCAGTTCCTGCTGCAGAGCAACATCGTCGACAAGGGCATCTCCATCAAGGAATGGCGCATCGCGCGGCTCGACGTGATCGTGGGCGCGATCTCGGCCAACATCGTCGCAGCCTTCATCATCGTCACGACGGCCACCGTCCTGCACCCCGCCGGCATCACGGTCACCGACGCCGGGCAGGCCGCCCGAGCCCTCACGCCGCTCGCGGGGCAGTACGCGACCCTCCTGTTCTCCTTGGGGTTCCTCTCCGCCGCGGTGCTCTCCGCCGCGGTGCTCCCGCTCACGGCCGCCTACGCCGTGTGCGAGGCCTTCGGGCTGGAGGCCGGGCTGGACCGCGCGTGGTCGGAGGCCCCGGTCTTCAACTGGCTGTACACGCTGCTGATCCTCTTCGGCGCCGCGTTCATCCTCATCCCCGGGCTTCACCTCATCACGGTCCTGATCCTGTCCCAGGTGGTCAACGGCATCCTCCTGCCGTTCCTGCTCTTCTTCATGATCCGCATCGTGAACGACCGCAGGATCATGGGGCGGCACGTGAACGGCCCGGTCTACAACGTGCTGTCCTGGGCGACGATCGTCGTGGTCGTCTCGTTGACGGCGGTCCTGCTCGGCATGACGGCACTGGGAGTGGGGTAGCGGCCGAGAGACGAACGTATGTACGAATGTCAGACGGCGCGCTACGATTGAAGCAGCCGAAGGGGGATCTCTTGCTTGAGCAGCGGGCAGGCACAGGGCGATGCGAACGAGCCGATCGACACGCTCGTGGCGCCTTCTTCACTCCTGACTACATCGCCGACTTCCTTACGCGCTGGGCACTAGCCGGGCGGGTCGGCGCCAGAATCCTGGACCCTACATGTGGCGACGGTGCCTTTCTCAGATCCGCTTCCCGACGACTCCGCCTCCTCGGCGGCGGCGCCCCACACGACGAGCAACTTCATGGTGTGGATATCGAGAGCCAGTCGCTCGAGGATGCGGCTAGGATGCTTCGGGCGGAGGGGACTCAGGCCCGGCTGCTCCATCTCGACATCTTCGATGTCTCATCGCCTGCCGACCTGGGCGTCGATGCGATAGACGCCGTGGTCGGCAATCCCCCGTTCGTGCGATATCAACTCTTCAACGGCAGCGCGCGAAGCAAAGGCCTCGAGCAGTGCTTGCGGCAGGGTGTCAGACTGTCCGGACTCTCCTCGTCATGGGCGCCCGTTCTCGTCCATTCCGCCTCGCTGCTGTCGGATGCCGGGCGACTCGCCATGGTGCTTCCCAGTGAACTCATATCCGTCAACTACGCCCAACCAGTGCGACAGTGGCTGAAGACCAGGTTTCAGGAAGTCACGATCGTCTGCCTGGAAGGCTTTCACTTCTCCGATGCCGTTGAGCGTGTCGTACTGTTGCTCGCACGCGGCCGGGGCACATGCACCGATTTCCGGCTCGCCTACGTCCGCGATGCCGACGAACTGGGGCGCTTCAACTTGGAACGTATGTCCGTCCCTCGGTCTCCTGAGGCGGGCAAGTGGCTGGACTTGCTCTTGTCCTCGGAACAGCGGCGCTGCTATCGGGAGGCAGTCGCTTCTCACTTCGTGTCGCTCTCCCACTACGGTAGGCCGGAGCTGGGTACGGTCACGGGGGCCAACGCATTCTTCACGCTCTCGGAAAGCACGCGGCTCCGGTTCGGTGTGGATGAGTCGGATCTTCTGCGGATATCGCCGCCAGGAACGCGCCACCTGAAGGGACTGCGTTTCACAAGGCGTGACTGGAATCTGCTCCGGGAATCGGACGCACGCGTGTGGATGCTTCAGCCCGGGTCCGACAGCCACTCAGGCGGCCTGCAGAAGTACATTCGGCTTGGGGCACTAGCGCAGGTGGACAAGGCCTACAAGTGCCGCGTAAGGACTCGGTGGTGGAAGCCGTCGGCCGTTCCCGCACCCGACCTCTTCTTCACCTACATGAGCCACCACTATCCTCGCCTGATCAAGAACTCAGCCGGGGTCACGTACTTGAACTCCATGCACGGGGTGAGGCTGAACGGCTCCGGGAACCGGGCGATTGCGAAAGAGGCCTTGCCCCTGCTGATGCTGAACTCTGTGTCTATGCTTGGCGCCGAGATCAACGGGCGCTACTACGGGGGTGGGGTTCTGAAGATGGAGCCCAGGGAAGCAGCTCGGCTGCCCGTCCCGACCCCCGAGCACCTGGCGGCCGCCTGGCTCACCCTGCGCAAGGAGAGGGACAGGCTCGATACGTCACTGCGAGACGGCAGGTGGGCCCCCGTGGTGAAGCGAGTGGATGAGGTGCTCTTAAGGGATACTCTGGGATCAGGGGTCGAGCAGTGTGAACTGATCCAGAGTGCGGTCACCCACCTCAGACGACGACGGCTGAAGAAGTGAGCGGGGAACGAGTGGGGGCAGTAAGTGAATCGCGCAGAATCGAGCGACTGGTAGGACACCCGGGCGATAGATGGGATGTCCTCCAGGCGCGGATTCAGAACGAGAGTCTGAAGTCGTTCAATTCGATACTACCCGACTGGCTTGACTTGATGTGGTCGCTTGACAGGTACATCGTCGCCGGGGTTCCTCCGCGCGGCATGGGCAACCCGGAGCACACCGACCGGAAGCGTCTCGAGGCTGTCAACAAGGGCAAGGGGCAGTGGTTCGCCACGGCAATCGCATTGCTACTCGAGAACTGGACGAGCCATCGCCTGGCGCCTCGCGCCAGGGTTCAAGGTTTCTCGCAGCTGCATCAGATAGATGTCGCGTGGCCAGTCCGGCAGGTCGATCCGCTGGTATGCCTCGAGACGAAGGTCACAGGAAACCCATCTCGAGGCCCGTTGAACGACTGGAGCAATCGACGCAAGGAGCTGAAGTTTGCGGCAACGGATCTCAAGCTCTTCAGGAGGCAGCAGTTCACCACGATCGACCACTGGGACGTCTGGCGAGAGAGCGAGTTCCCCCGCTGCTACTTCATTTGGGCAGCAAGGCTGAAGCGAAGACTTGGAGAGGATGCTGAAGGAGAGCCAAGCTCTCGTGCGGACCTACCTCGAAGGTGCAGGCGTGGTCGCTTGGGCAGAGAGCGACGGCCGCTACGAGTCAATGGCCGTGCGCCAGGAGGACCGCGTTTCTGCCATTGACGATGTTCTCCACCGTGTCGCGGCTGACATCAATCGGATTGCCAAGCCCGGAGAGGAGCCGCCGTCACCGGAATTGCCGCCGCAGCGTGCTGTGGACGTAGGCGAGCTAAGAGACGACGAACCCGGCGAGTGGAGGGCTGGCGAGTCCAGGGCAACCTATCGAACCCGCGGAACGATCAGCGGCTGATCGAAGAGCTCGTCCCCGCTCTCTCTCCTTATGCAGGTGTCGCAGAGGGGAACTTGAGGCCATGGGTGACTCCGTGTCCATGAGAAAAGCGGAACTGCGCGCGCACGCCCGCGCGCTGCGCGCGATGCTGCCCGCCCGGCGGCGCGGGGAGCAGGCCCTCGCCATCGCCGAGAGGCTGCTCGGGCTTCCCGAGGTCGCCGCGGCCGGCGCCGTCCTGGCCTACGGCGCCAGCGAGGAGGAGGCCGATCCCCGGCCGGCTGTCGACGCTCTGCGCGAGCGCGGGGTCCGCATCGCCTACCCGCGCATCGCCGGCGAGGGGTGTCTCGCGCTGCACTGGGTCTCCTCGGCCGAGGAGCTGCAGGTGGGCGCATTGGGTATCAGAGAGCCCGCCGGCACGTGCGCGTGCGCGGAGCCCTCCGGGATCGACGTGGTGCTCGTGCCCGGCATCGCGTTCGGCCGCGACGGCTACCGCCTGGGCTTCGGCGCCGGCTACTACGACCGCTTCCTGCCCACGGTCCCGGATGCTTTCAAGGTCGGCCTGGCCTACGAGGTGCAGCTCTTCGACACGGTCCCCCACGAGGCCCACGACGTCCCGCTCGACGCCGTGATCACTCCCAGCGCGATCGTGCGGTAGCCGGCGCGCCTACCCCTCTCCCGCCGCCGCGCGCCGCTCGGCCGCTTCGAGCCCGTCGAGCGTCACGAACCGGTAGCCCTTGCGCTTCAGCCGCGGGACGATGCGCAGCAGTGCCTTGACGGTGGCCGTGCGGTCTCCCCCGCCGTCGTGCAGGAGGACGACGCCGCCCGGCTCCGTCTCCTCGATCACCTGCGCCGCCAGCTTCTTCCATCGAGGACGGCGCCAGTCCTGCGGGTCGACCGACCACAGCACGAGGCGCTCGTTCGCCTTGCGCGCCTCGTCGAGCACGACGGGGTCGAGGTACCCACCCGGAGGCCGGAACCACCGAGGCCACTTCCCCGTGACGGCCTTGATGCTGTTCGCCCCCTGCCGTATCTGCCGTCTCACCGTGTTGCGGTCGGCGAGCGTGAGCACGCGGTGGTCCTCCGTGTGGTTGGCCACGAGGTGCCCCTCACGCACCATCCTGCGCACGAGCCCCGGCTGCTTGGCGACCCGCTTCCCCACGACGAAGAACGTGGCAGGCACCTTCTCCTTGGCGAGGATGTCGAGGATCCGCTCCGTGCTCTCCGGCCACGGGCCGTCGTCGAAGGTGAGCGCGACGAGCTTCCCTCCCGTGGGCGGAGGTGTGACGCGCACCACGGTCATCGGCACGGCGGGCTGTAGGGTCTCCGAGGCGACGACCTGGCCGGACAGCTCGCCGAGCCGGACCGCCTCGACACCGACCGCCCCCGTGGACGCGAGACGCACGAGCGGTCCGGTACCGGTCACGCTCACCGGTATCGGGATGGGCCGCTCCGCGCTGATGACGCGCTCCGTGACGTCGGCCCCGTCGATGAGACGCACGCGTTCGCCGCCCCTGAGCCTGTGCCCGGGCGGGGCGGGCGCGCCGTCGACCTCCGCGAGCGGCCGGCCGCCGCCGCCGGGCAGCAGGACCGTGCCGTCGAGCGCGACGAGGTCACCGGGCCGCGCCTCGGAGAGCCCGGAGGCGAGGAGATCGGCGACGGCCATCCCGACCGTGACCGTCCTGCGCGCCCCGTCCACGGTGACGCCGACGCGCATGAAGGCCTGCCAGACAAGTGCGAGCGCGGCGAGGGCCACCAGCGCCGCCGCGGCCGCCTCCGGCAGCGCGACGCGCGCCCTGCGTGGGCGCTGGACCTCGTACCGGCTCATACCGGTGAGGACGAGATCGGCGCGAGGCGGCCGCCGACGAGGGCCAGCAGCTTCGGCAGCGGCACGCGCGCGGCCGAGGAGGGCGTTCCGGCGGCCGGGTAGACCACCTCGAAGCGCAGCAGCGAGGCGTCCACGAGGACCGGCAGGCCGGCCGGGAGGCCGAAGGGCGACACGCCCCCGATCGCGTACCCCGTCGCTTCGCGCACCATCCCCGCGTCGGCCATCGTGGCCCCCGACCCGCCGCTTTCGCGCGCGATCGCCTCGGCGTCGCCGCGCCGGTCCCCGGCCACCAGCGCCAGCACCGGCCGGCCGTCCACTTCGAAGACGAGCGACTTGACGATCTGCCCCAGCTCGCATCCCACCGCCTCGGCGGCCAGAGCCGCGGTGGCCGTGGAGGTGGGGAACGTGACCAGCCCCTCCTCCAGCCCGTGCTCCCGCAGGACGGCCCGCACGCGCTCCAGGGAGCCTCCCGGTGCGCCGTCCGCCGTCACCGGCGGCCCTCGATGTACGGGGTCGGCACCCGGCGCGCGGGCCGGACGGGGATGCGCAGCGATTCGAGCACCGCCTCGAGGTTCTCGGTCCAGGCCGCCAGCGAGCGCAGGTCCAGCCGCATCAGGGGGTTGACCGGATGCGGCCGCAGCACGGAGAAGCCCTGGCGTTCCAGGAACTCCTGTCCGACGACCGGCGACGCCGCGAAGTCCTCCGGCCGTGCGGCGGCGGCGTAGGCCTCGACGGTGCGCTCGTTGCGCGACACGAGGTCGCGCAACGCGGCCTGCAGCAGCACCTTGCCCAGCCCCCGCTGCCGGGCCTCCCTCGAGATGTGCAGGCAGGCGATGAGGATCGCCCCCTCGGAGGGCGGTCCCACCGCGAAGTTGCGCGCCTGCGGGAAGAACACCGCCGGAGCGTACTTCACGAAGCCGAGCACGTGCCCGTCCTCGGTCGCGATGCGCCCGCACTCCCCCCACTGCGCCCCCACGTAGTCCATCCAGCCGGAGAGCAGCTCGGCGTCGCAGCGCACCCCGCACCGTGGCTCCAGACGTTCCGGGGACTCCCAGAACACGCACCCCGGGCAGTTCGAGGGCAGCTCGCCGACGCGCTCCGGCGTCAGTGGAGAGAAGCGGCGTGCCAAGGGTCCTCCGGTCTTCCGCGTCCCGGTCCGTGCCTACTACTCTTCTTCGTCGTCGCGCATCGCGTCAAGCACCGACTTCTTCAGCGCGCCGAGGAACCGCCCGGCTCTGCGCCCGGCCTCGGAGCGGCGCACCAGCCGCGCCGCCGCCGCCGCGGAGACCGCCGCCTTGGACGCGAGCTGCTCCGCGCCGACCTTGGCGTACGCGGCGCCGGTCCCCGCCCTGGCGGCGAGGCCGCCGGGGACACCCTCCTCCGTCGCCGTCTGCGTGACGACCACGGCGGAGCCGTCGAAGCCCTCCACGTTCTCCGCCGCGACGGTCCGCCGCCCCACGGCCGCGTCGGCCACGGTCCCTTCGGTGAGCTCGACCTCGACGAGTCTCGCAGTCTTGACGGACAGCCGCGCGTCGCGGACCACGCCGAGGCGGCCGCCCGAGGACGACCGTGCCGGCATCCCGCGCCAGATGACGCTGTCGTCCCAGGTGTGGCCGATCTCGCGCTCGCCGGCGGCGCGCGACGGGACCGCGCGGGTGAGCCGAAACTCGCCGCCCTCCACCGCCAGCGCGGTCACAGGCACGTACGCCGGCGGCCGGGGCACCACGTACAGCAGCCGCGGACGCTCGAGCTCGATCCCCACGGGACGCGGCTCGTAGGCGTGGAACAGCACGTGCGCGACCCGCCCGGCCCTCCGGCCGCGCACGTCACGCACGGGCGCGCCTTCCATCTCCGACAACCGGGGCATCCGCCGCCTCCACACGAAGGGGCCGAGCGCGGCTGCGCCCGGCCCCCCGATGCTACCTTCTCCTCGGCGCGCTTACGAGGGCTTGCCGCCCTCCTCGGCCTTCTCCTGGACGATGTCCAGCTTCTCTTGCGCGCTCTCCGCGCCCGCCTCGACGGCCTCCTCGGTCTTGGAGCCGGCGCGCGACACCGCCGACTTCGCCGACCGGCTGGCCGTGGCGACCTGCTCCTTCAGGCGGTCGCGTGCCTCGTCGATTCGGGTCTTGAGCTCCTCGGTCTTGACCGCCGCGGTCTCGCGCCCGCTCTCGTAGATGTCGCCGGCCCGCTCGCGTCCGGTGTCGTACATCTCCCGGCCCTGGTCCCAGTACTCCTGCGCCCTGGCCGCGACGAGCTCCCGGTTCTCCTTGCCGGAGCGCGGCGAGAAGAGCAGCCCGAGAACGGCCCCGACGAGTCCGCCGAGGAGGAAGGCGCCGAAGACGCTCCCTCCGCGCCTGCCGTAGTCGTCGTACATACGCGAACACCTCCGCATCGCGGTCGGACGATCCTTGATCCAGTACCGGCTGGTACAGCGGTTTGTACCCTACTTTATCCTATCGGCCGCGGCCCGGACCATGAGCTCCACGAGCTCCCCGAAACCGATGCCGGCGGCCTCGGCGGCCATGGGGAGCAGCGACGTCTCCGTCATGCCCGGAGAGGTGTTGCACTCCAGCACCCAGGGCCGCCCCTCGCGGTCGACCACCATGTCCACGCGGCACACGTCGCGGCAGCCGAGCAGGCGCTGCACCGACAGCGCCAGCTCCTCGACGGTGGCGAGCACGGGCTCCGGCAGCCGTGCCGGCACGAAGTAGTCGGTCTCGCCGGGCGTGTACATCGCCGTGAAGTCGAAGAGGCCGGAGTGCGCCTCTATCTCCACCGGCGGCAGCACGCGGCGATCCTCTGTCCCGCCGACGACCGACACGGCGAGCTCCGCGCCTTCGACCCACTTCTCCACCAGCGCCTTGTCGCCGTAGGACAACGCGGACAGCAGCGCCTGGGGAAGGTCCTCGGGCGCAGCGACCCTGGTCAGACCGAGGGCCGAGCCCTGCTCCGCCGGCTTGACCACCACCGGAAGACCCCCGACCGCCTCGGGCACGAGATCCAGCGCCGTGGCCGCTCCCATCTCCTTGAACGCGGCGGTCGTGAAGGCCACCCAGGGGGGCGTCGGGATGCCGTTCTGGGCGAAGAGGCGCTTGGAGAGCGTCTTGTCCCAGGCGAGCGCCGAGGCCGTCACGCCCGGCCCCGTGTACGGGATGTCGAGGAACTCGAGGATCTCCTGGATCGTCCCGTCCTCGCCGTACTTGCCGTGCAGGGCGATGTAGACGACGTCCGGGCGCTCCGAGCGCAGCGTGTCGACCAGGTCCGCCGTCACGTCCAGCGCGAGCGTCTTGTGGCCCATCTCCGTGAGCGCGGCCACGACGCGCCTGCCGCTGGCCAGCGACACCTCGCGCTCCAGCGAGCGCCCGCCCATGAGGACCGCTATCTTCTCCTTCACGTCCGCCCCCTCGCCTCGCGCCGGTGGCCGCCGCGCTACCCCGTCGCGGGGGTCAGCGCCCCGGCCGACATGAACGCCCGGTACAGCTCCAAGCGGTCCTCCAGCACCTCGGCCAAGCGCCGGATGCCCTCCTCGATGCGGTCCGGCTCAGCGTAGCAGAAGGCCAGACGCATGCTGTTGCGTCCTCGGCCGTCCGGGAAGAAGCCGTCTCCCGGGACGAAGGTCACGCCGTGCTCGACCGCCTCGGCCAGAAGCGACGTGGTGTCCAGGAACTCGGGCAGGGTCGCCCACACGAAGAAGCCGCCTTCGGGGTGGGTCCATCGGGCCTCGGGAGGGAAGTGCTCCGCCAGCGCCGCCAGCATCGCGTCGCGCCGCGCGCGGTACGTGTCCGTGAGGTCGCGCAGCGTCCTGCGCCACCTCGAGCCGAGGAAGTAGCGCTCCGCCGCGGTCTGCGCGAAGGCCGACCCGCACAGGTCGGCGGCCTGCTTGGTGAGCAGCACCTTGGCGAGTATCGGACGGGGTGCCGCCATCCAGCCCAGCCGCAGCCCCGGCGCGAAGATCTTGCTGAACGTGCCGAGGTAGACCACGTCCTCGTCCAGGGCGCGCAGCGGCAGCAGGTGCCCGCCCTCGAAGCGCAACCGCCCGTAGGGGTCGTCCTCCACGACCACGACGTCGTACTCGCGCGCGAGCTCCAGGAGCCGGCGGCGGCGCGGCGCCGACATCGTGACGCCGGCCGGGTTCTGGAAGTTCGGGATGGTGTAGACGAACTTGGCGCCGCGCGGCCCGAGACGATCGAGCTCCTCGGCGAGGAGGTCCATCCGCATGCCCTCGTCGTCCATCGGCACGCACCGCACCTCGGGCTGGCACGCCGAGAACGCCTGCAGCGCGCCGACGTAGGTGGGCCCCTCGGTCAGCACGACGTCACCGGGGTCCAGGAACGTCTTGGCCAGCAGGTCGAGGCCCTGCTGGGCGCCCGCGGTCACGACGACGTCCTCGGGCGAGACGCGCACGCCGGTCTCGCCCATCAGCTGCGAGATCAGCCGCCGGAGCGCCGGCCGCCCTTCCGAGGAGCCGTACTGCAGCGCCTGGGCCCCGTCCTCGCGCATCGCGGCGGCCACGGCACCCGCGACCGCGTCGCCGGGTACCTTGCGGACCTCGGGCATGCCACCCGAGAAGGAGATGACGTCCGGGCGCGAGGCGGCGGCGAAGAGGTCCCTCACGGCCGAGGAGCGGATGTCGCCCATGCGCGACGCGTACCGCCCTTCCCATCGGTCGAAGACGACCCTCGAGGTGCCCATCTCGGCCTCCGCATCCGCCGCCGCGCCAGGCGGCAATCGCGAGAAACAGAACGACCCCTGCCTGATAGGGCGAGGGGCCGTCGCGGTACCACCTATCTTCGCTCCCGGGCGAGACCGGCCCAGCGCTGGAACCGGCCCTCGGGGGAGCCTCATGGCCGGTGCGGTAACGGTCCGGCGCCGTCCCGCTTCCGGCCGCGCCTCTCCGGCTCGACCCTGGCGGGGGACCTGGGAGGGGTGGCCGGGCTGATGGCGCCCTCTTCCCTCACGTCCATGCTGGCTGTATGCCCAGCCTTCGAGGCTGGTTGCCCGCGAGGGTAGCACCCTGCGGCGGCGCGGGTCAATGACGACGGACATGGGAGAGCGGCGGCAGGGGAGCGTTCCGCCGTCGGCCCCGGACGGGCGGCCTACCCCTGGCCGGCGAGACCGCGCAACCGTGCCACCTCGTCGACGAGCACGTGCATCTCGCCCTCGCCGGCGGCCGCGGCGATCACCTGCTCCGCAAGGCGCAACGCGCCGAAGCACAGCAGGTCGTCCTCGAATCGGAGCGCCACGCGGTACCGGCCTCGCCCGTCTCGCTGGAAGTCCCAGGTCGTCTCGCCGGTCGCCGGGGAGCCGGCGAGCCGCATCAGTTGCAGCGCGACGTGCTCGAACGCATGAGCGGTCTCGGTGTCGCGCAGCTCCTCGATGAAGGTCCGCCCCCTCCCGTTGTGACACTCGTGCGAGGCCAGGCCCGGCAGCGCCAGCAGCAGGTTGGCCGTGAAGGAGGGGAACGCGCCGGTGCGCGCGGCGTCGGGACGGACCTCGACGAGCGCCTCGGCGCGCTGCCCGGTCACCGTCACTTCCAGGACGGTCAGCGGCCGGGGGACGTCCTCGGGCACCCGCTCACGACCTTCGGCGGCGAGAACCGAGCAGGTAGCCGGTACTGACCGCTGCGGCGAGCACGCCGGCGGCAACGCCGGCACGCCTGGCGGCAGGGGTCTCCGCGACGGCTCTCGCGAGGTCCCCCGCACGCTCGCCCACCAGCCGCCCGCGCCTGCGGACGTCGTCGAGCGTCACCGCCGAGAGATCCGGCTTCACCGCGACCTCACCGTCCTCACCACGGCGTAGACCACGCCGACCGACCCGAGCACGAAGACCAGGCCGACGATGAGCGCGCCGTAGGCCGGCCCCACGACGTAGCCCAGCGCCCACGACAGGCCGACGAGCACGAGTGCCACCGATGTGAACGTGAAGGACGCGAGCGCGGCACCGCCGGAGAGCGCGACGACCACGGCGACGACGAGCGGCTTGGCCACCTTGTCGCGCACGGTCGCCTCGACTTGCTGCTGGAACCATGCGACGGCCGTCTCGAAGAGCGAGACCACGGAGTCGACGAGCTCGCTCCACCGCTCGACGACGTCGTTCCCGCGCTCCATCGCCACCTCTCCCCGTCGGCCGCGCGTCTCGGGCTCCGCGGATCGCACCTGCGCCCGGCACGGCGCCCGGTCCCTTACACGCATACCCTACCCCAACCCGCAGGTAACGGGAACGGGCCGGTCAGGAGCGGCAACGGGGTGTCCCTCAGCGGCCCAGGACGCGGTAGCGGACCCGCCCCACGCCGCTGAATCCGAGCGCCCGGGCCGTCCCCGGGCCCAGGTCGAACGTCCTGCCCCCGGCGTAGGGACCGCGGTCCCGGACGACCGCGACGGCGGTCCGGCCACGGTACTCGAACATGACGCGGGTACCGAACGGCAGCGAGCGGTGCGCGACCACCATGCTGTCCCGCCGCAGGGTACCGCCGCCGGCCATCGTCTTCCCGTAGAAGCCCGGGCCGTACCAGGAGACCGTCGCGGTGGACCAACCGCCGGCGCGGCCGCGCGAAGCGAGACGGGAGCCCACACCAGGCGCTGCGGCCCTGGGCGGGAGCGCCCTGGGGGCGACGAGCCGCTTGGGGAGCGGCTGAGCCTCCGCCGAGGTGCCCGGTGCCAGGTCGGGTACGGAGAACGCCGTCGAGAGGGCCAGCGAGGCGAACGTGCGTCTCGCCGGCGGAGCCGCCCGCCCCTGAGCGGGCAGCACGCCCACCGCCAAAGCGGCGGCCAGGAGGACGGCCGGGGTGGCCGCGAACGCCCGTTGCAGGCGACCGGGCCTCGCGACGTCGAACAGGTCCGAAACGGTGCGCACGCACACCTCCACGTCCGGTTACAGGACCGACGGCGACCGACGCGCGCGGCACAAGACAGCGGAGAGCAGGAGATGGAACGGGTGCGGATGGAACCGTGGCTGCCTCGCATCACCGGCGACGGCGGGAGCCGTCGTGCCGAAGAGCGAGTATGCGGTTCGGCGTGACCGTGATCTCGGGGGGCCGCGTCACCGGCTTCCCACCCCTGCCGCAAGCGGCTCGGAGAGCGTGTGTCGGCGGCTGCGTCCTGACCGGGAGTCGTCGCCCCGCTGCGCCGGTCCTCGGCCGCCCCCGGTCTCCTGGCGGCCGAACGCACACGAGGCGCTCAGTGATGCACAAAGTCGTATGTTACCACATACCAGGCGCTTCTTACCACCTTCTCCGTCCCGCCAACCGGGCGGGACCATCGGGCGGCCGGAGCGGACGGAGCCCCTACGGTGCCGCCGTGGACTCGCCGGAGCCCTGCCCGAGCTCCTCCAGCACGCCCCCGAGACGCTCGAGGAGGCGCCCGTACTCGGCCCAGTCCCCGCGCCGCTGCGCCTCGATCGCGCGCCGGTACAGCTCGACCGCCTCCGACACGCGGGGTGCCTCGGGCGCCTCGCCCGGCGGGCCCTCCGGCCGGCCGGGCGCCCCGTCTTCGGGAGGCTCCTCGCCGAAGACCGCCAACAGCGCCGCCTCCAGGTCCGACTCCATCACGATCTTGTCCGCGTAGACCACGATGACCCTGGTGAACTCGGGGATCGCCGTCTGCTCGGCCTGCAGGTAGAGCGGCTGGATGTAGACGATCGAGTCCTCGATGGGGATGACCAGCATGTTGCCGAAGAGCACCTGACTGCCGCGCTGGCTCCACAGGCTGAGCTGCGGTGAGATCACCTCGTCCTGATTCACGCGCGCGCTCACCTGCTGAGGCCCGAGGGTGACCCTCTGTTTGGGGAAGCGGAACACGACGCGTTCTCCGTACGTGTCCGGGTCGGACTTGGCGGCCATCCATCCGATCATGTTCGTCCGGTTGCGCGGGGTGAAGGGCAGCATCATCAGGAAGTCCTCGCGCTCCTCCCCAGGCAGGCGCATCAGCACGTAGAAGGGGCGCATCTCGTCCGCGCCGCCCTCCCCCGGGATCCCCCAGGCGTCCTCCTTGTTGTAGAAGCTCTGCGGGTCTCGGATGTGGTAGGTCTTGTAGACCTCCGCCTGCAGGCGGAACAGCCCCTCCGGGTAGCGCAGATGCCCGGCGATGCTCTCCGGCATCTCCTCGCGCACGGTGAGCAATCCCGGAAGGATCGTGCCCCAGGCGGCGAGCACCGGGTCCTCGGGGTCGAAGGCGTACAGCGTGACGCTGCCGTCGTATGCGTCAACGACGGCCTTCACCGAGTTGCGGATGTAGTTGAGCCCGCCGAAGCGCTCGGAGTACGGGTAGTGAGCCGAGGTCGTGTAGCCGTCGACCACCCACTTGATGCCGTCCTCGGCCAGAACGGGGTACGGGTCGTCCTCGAGCGTCAGCCAGGGCGCGAGCTTGCCGAGGCGACCGGCGACCGAACGCTCGTACAGCACCTTGCTCTCCCGGGTGATCAGCGGGCTGAACAGCAGGTCCTTGGACCCGAAGCGCAGCGCGAACGCCACGCGGCGCAGCAGACCGCCGACGGGCACGCCGGTCTCGCCCTCGTAGATGGTGGTCGCGTTCTCCTCGCCGACGGGGTAGTCGAACTCCGGCTTGGCCGAGTTCACGATCGCGTAGGAGGCGTCCCGCTCGCCGAAGTAGATGCCGTTGCGTGCCACGGTCAGTTCCGGAGGGGCCTCGGGCGGGATGTCGCCGACGACGAAGCGCGGCTGGCCGCGAGTCGTCGCCTCGTTCACCGGGCTCATCACGAGCCCGAACCCGTGCGTGTAGAACACGTGCTCGTTCACCCAGTTCCTCGCCTGATCGGGCAGCTGGGCGACGTCCATCTCACGGGCCGAGACCAGGACCTGGCGCCGCTCGCCGTCGATGACGTAGCGGTCGACGTCCACGTCGGTGAACTCGTAGTAGGGCCGGAGCGCCTGGAGCTGCCTGTAGGACCGAACCACGATCGCGGGGTCCCAGAGGCGGACCGCCTCTATCGTGTCGCGGTTGCGGCGGACGCCGGCGGCGGTCAGGTCCTCGGAGGCGGGGAACTGGCGCGACTCGATGCCGTCCAACCCGAACGCCAGCCGCGTAGCCTCGAGGTTGCGTTCGATGTAGGGGGCCTCCACGACCACCTCGTTCGGCTCCACGCGCAGCTGCTGCACGAGCATCGGGTAGACCGTCCCCGCGAGGATCGAAGCGCCCACCCACAGCCCCAGCGCCGCGACGGGCAGCCGCCAGCCCTTGAAGCGGATGTTCACGATCAGCAGCGCGGTGGTCACCAGCGCGATGCCGATGAGGATGCCGTACGCGGGGATCTGAGCGTGGACGTCGGTGTAGGAGGCTCCGGTCACCTGCCCCCGGGGGGAGAGGTCCAGCTCGTAGATGCGCAGCAGGTAGTCGGAGGCTCTCACGAGCGCCATGAGCCCCAGCAGGACGGAGAGGTGACCCTTGACGTGCGGCGCGAAGCCGGCGAGGCGCTCCCACGGACGGATCGCGCCGCCGACGAAGTGCACGGCGGCGGAGAGCAGCAGCGCGACGGCGAGCGCACCGAACAGCCAGTCGAGAGCGGTGCGCAGCGCGGGCATCGTGAAGACGAAGAACCCGGCGTCGAGCCCGAACTGCGGATCGATCCGCCCGAACGGCACGGCGTGAAGCGCCAGCGCGAAGCGCTCCCAGTACCCGCTCAAACCCGCGCCGAGCATCACCGAGGCGAGCGCGGTCACGGCCAGCAGCACCCACCCGATCCTCGGCTCGACCGCATCGCGCAGCCGCTGCAGAGCCTCTTCGACCTGGGGAGGAACGCCCCCGACCAGCTTGATCCGCGCCCTGGGCGTCATCGACCGCGCGACGCGCGCATTGACGTACAGCACGGCGAACGCCACCGCCGTGAACGCCGCGCCGGTCCCCCAGCGCCACGCCAGCGTCCTGAGGAAGACGCCCGCGTGGCCCACGTCGCGGAACCACAGCAGATCGGTGTAGAAGCCCGCCAGCGAGGCGGCGAGGGCGAGCAGCGCCGCGAGGGCGCCGGCGAGTATCCATGCGGTCCTGGCCGTACGGCTCACGGTGATCCCTTCGGTCGGCGGCGTCGCGCCCCCACTAGAGGTACTCGCCCACGTCCACGTTCAGCCCCTCGGGATCCAGGCACCGCTGGATCGCGCGGCCCGAGTCGTCCCGCGACAGGTCCACGTCGAACGGCTCCACGATGCCGCCGTCCATCCCCGCGATGACCCTCACCCGAGGTCTCAAGGGGTCGGAGACGCTGGGGCCGACCACCACGCCCACCTCGCCGCTCTCGAATCGCACGACGCTGCGCGGCGGGTAGACCCCGAGGACGCCGATGAACAGCCTCACCAGGGCGGGGTCGAAGGCGGCTCCGGAGTTCTTGGCCAGCAGCGACATCGCCTCGTCCTGGAGGCGCGCCGCGCTGTACGAGCGGCGCGACGTCATCGCGTCATAGGCGTCGCACACCGCCACGATCCGGCTCGCGACGTGCTGCCGCCGCTCCGAGGCGGGACGGGGGTAGCCGGTGAGGTCGTGCCGCATGTGGTGCTCGAGGATCGTGACGACCGCGGCCTTGTCCAGCCCCGGCATGCGCGCGGCGGTCTCCGCGCCGTACACCGGGTGCATCCTCACGCTCGCCCACTCCTCGGGGGTGAGGGATCCCGGCTTGTTGAGGATGTCCAGGTCGATCGTCATCTTCCCGATGTCGTGCAGGAGCGCGCCGACGCCCAGGGAGGACAGGAACCGGTGGTCCCGGGTCACCACGGAGCCCAGCGCGAGCGAGAGGATCGACACGTTCACGGAGTGGTAGAACGTGTACTCGTCGTAGCTCTTCAGTCCCGTCAGCTCGAGCATCGCTTGCCGGTTGGCGAGCACGTTGTCCACGAGGCTGCGGACGACGCCCCTCACCTGCCCGGCACCGGTCACCTGGTTCGTCCTGATGACGCGCTCGAGCTCCCGCATCAGCTCGATCGCCGCCGCGTAGGCGGCACGGGCCGCTTCGGCGTCCCCTGCCGAAGGGGGCGGGCTCTTGGTCACGCGTACCGCCCCGAACTCGATGCGGTCCAGCCCGGC
This sequence comes from Coriobacteriia bacterium, assembly GCA_014859305.1. Taxonomy (NCBI): domain Bacteria; kingdom Bacillati; phylum Actinomycetota; class Coriobacteriia; species Coriobacteriia bacterium. The sequence continues at coordinate 3,899 of JACUUM010000016.1, read as the reverse complement.
GTCCTCCGCCAGTGCGATCGCTCCCCCGGCCGCCTCGACGGCCGCCGGCTCGGCAGCCAACACCGGCACGGCGCGCTCGAGCTCCTCCCGGGTCAGCCCTCGCTTGAAGGTGATGCTCCCCGCCCCCATCGAGCCGACATCGCGGACGAGCTGGTCGAAGAGCAGGCTCTCCTCCGGGAGGAACTGCTCGCCGAGGAGCACCTCGCCCTCGTAGAAGACGAGCGGCACGTCCACGCCCTCGGCATGGTAGGACGAGATCGCGTCGAGCAGCGTCGAGACCGCGTCGTCGACGGCGGGATGCCCCACCGGGTAGAAGCGCGCCGCCCGGCGCAGCGCGTAGAGGCGGGTCAGCAGCTCCCGGACCCTGCCGACCTGGCGGGCCGAGAACACCCGGGAGGTCGGAGGGGGCGGCACGTTCAGCGGCGCGGAGGGGTCGCCGTCCGAGACGGAGGAGGACGCCTCGCCCGGTCCCGCACCGGCTCCGCCCTCGTCAAGAGGGTGCTCGCGCTCGTCGCGGCCGCCCATCACGCGCCCCCCTCCGCCTTCTCACCGCGGATCGCGGTGACCGCCGCCAGGGCCGCGGTGCGCAGTTCGCGCCCGCGGCCTCGCAGCAGCGCGCGCCTGCCGGTCATCGCCTCGAGCGCCGGCAGGACGGAGGGGTCGGCGATGCGTCCCAGCGCCTCGATCGCCTCGACGCGCGCCCCGAGGTCCCGGTTGCCGTAGCCCTCGCCCCTGGCGACCTGCAGGAGCGCGCCGACCGAACCGCGCACCATCCCCAGGCCGAGGTAGCGCGCGGCGATGCTCACGTTCTGTGCGTCCTCGTCGGCCAGCGCCGCGATCAGCATCTCGTCCGCCATGCGGTCCCTCACTCCGGCGGCGGCGCGGATCGTCTCGCGGCGGACTCGGGCGTCGCGATGGCGCAGCGTGCGCTCGAGATAGGGGACGACCTCCGGACGGCGCGTCCTGCCCAGGATGCTCACCACGTTGCGCACGAAGTACCAGCGCTCGTCGCCCACGTGCGCGCCGAGCTCCTCCACGAAGCCGCCGGCGATGGTGGACATCAGGTCGACCGCGGACTTGCGCGCGGCCATGTCCTGCTCGCCGGCGAGCACCTCCAGCATCGGCTCCAGGACGTGGCCCCCCAGCACGGCCAGGAGCCGCTCGCACGCGTCGTGCTCGACAGAGCCCTCGGGGAAGACCCGGAACGCGTGGTTGAGCATCGCCATCTGCTCGACCGTGGCCATCGCCCCGACGGTGCGGGCGACGCGTCCGTGCTGGGCGTCGTCCAGCGATCCCTGCGCCTGCACGCGGGTCAGCGCTTCGGCGACGTCCGCCGCGACCTCGAACTCGCCGCGCTCCAACAGCGTCGCCGTGCCGTCCTCCACCATCGACATCACTGACCCGAACGCATCCAGCGGCGCGTCGAGCGCTACGAGCCCGACGAGCGCCATGAGCACGTCCCCGTCGGTGAAGCCGCGCGCCACCTCGGCGCGCAGCGCCTTCAGGCCGGGGTCGTCCTCGTGCTCGAGCAGGTGCCCCGCGGGAGTGAGATCGACGAGGCGCACGATGCTCTCGATGGGCCGCTCTCCTCCACGTGAGGCGCGCTCCCTGACCTCCAGCCTGCTCGGCGTGATCGCTTCGAGGGCACCGGACAAGCGGTCCTCGGGAACGCCCTGCCCCCGCATGGCCGCGCCGACGGCGTTGACGACCTCGTCCAGGCCGGCGGGGCCGATCCGCACGAGGTTCCGGATGGCACGCGCGAGGCCCTCCCGGGTCTCCTCCCGGGACGCGAAGCCCTCCACGAGTATCGCCGCGACCTGGTCGACGCTCATCTGGCGAAGCACCTGTGCCACCGGCTCGTCGTTGCGGGCCTCGGGGAGCATCCTGCCGCGCAGCACCTCGCGCCGCAGGTCGGGCTCCAGCCCCAGGACCGCTTCGGCGATAGCGCGGAACATCGCGGCCCTCTTCTCAGGGGCCGATTCCTCCACGGCGTGGGCAAGGCTGTCGAGGCGGCCCGCGACGGCGGCCGACGGGCGCATGCCTCCTCCTCCGGCCTCGGCGAGGTAGAGGCCGATCGCCCGCGGGTCGGAGAGCACCCGCTCGAGCAGGACGTGGTCACGCCCCTTCCTCGCCCACGCGCCGAGGAGCAGCTGCTCGATCTCGGCCGGACCCGGAGGCCACTCCTCGCCGGATACCGCCCCCTCGGCCGGCCCGGCCCCCGCGTCGTAGACCCGAGCCGACACCTCGGTGACGGTCACCGCGTCGACCTGGCGCTCCCACAGGCCGGCCTCGAAACCCCCCGCTTCGGCGATCTCGTCGGGAGGCACCTGCGCGAGTGACAGCGCGCCGAGGATGTCGGAGACGTCGGCGCCGGCGTGGAAGCGCATCTCGGCGAGATTGCGATGGTAGAGCTCGCGCGCGAACGCCTGGTAGGCGGATTGGCCCGGGAACACGACGCGGCCCTGATGGAGCAGCCCTTCCTTGCCGACCTCGAAGCGCACGTCGGGTCTGCTCTGCAGCACGTGGCGCAGCAACGCCACGGCCCGGGCCGCGCTCTCTCGCGGGATGCTGCTCTGCGGCGGGTAGAGGGCGACGGCCTTGTACGTCACCACGAGCTGCTTGAGGAAGCGCTCGACGGACGAAGGGACCTTGCGCGCCTGTCTGCGACGCTCAGCCAAGCTGACCTCCCCTGAGCCGGTCCTCCAGATTATACGTGAGCAGGGCGGCTCCGCCGGTGTATCATCCGCGCGATGACCGCGCGTCCGGACAAGGGCTCCCGTGTGGGGCCGGCCTACACGCTCGCGAGCGCCTCGCCGCGTCGCAGGCGGCTCGCGGCGTGGCTCGGGAGCCCGTTCCGGGCGGTGGCGTTCGACACCCCCGAGGAGCTCGCCGGAGAGCTGGCCGGCGACCCGCCCGCCCTCGCCGCCCGCCTCGCCGCCGACAAGGCGCGCGCCGCCCGCGACGGGGGCGTGGAGGGCCCGATCGCGGCGTTCGACACGATCGTCGACCTCGACGGGCGGCTGCTCGGCAAGCCGGAGGACCTGGACGAGGCGCGCGCCATGCTGGCCGAGCTGTCCGGACGAGAGCACCTCGTGCACACGGGCGTGGCCTTCCTGTGCCCCGAGGACGCCGCTCCCCGCGCGTTCGCCGTCACCACGCCGGTGCGGATGAGGGAGCTGGCCGAGGACGATGTCGAGGCGTGGGTGGCGAAGGGCGAGCTGCTCGGCTGCGCCGGCGCGTACAACATCGAGAGCCACCTGGCGTCGGTCGAGGCGGACGAGTGCTTCCAGAACGTCGCGGGCCTGCCGCTGTGCCACCTCTACGCGGTGCTCGCCTCCGGCGAGGCGCCCTGCGCGCCGGAGGGCCTCGTCCCGCCGAACCTGCGCTGCGACACCGAGCGGGGCGTGCGCTGCCTGCTGGGAGAGGCGCTGACTACGGCCTCTCGTCCTGCAGGAACGTCGCGGTGAGGATAACGCTCTCGTCCTCCTCCGGGTCGAACGCCTTGCCGGAGTGGTCGCCGTAGGCGCGCACGTCGATGAAGCGCGCGGAGGCGAGCTCGGGAGCGAGCAGCGAGACCGGCAGCGCGGTGTGCACCGAGCGCCGGGAGGCCACCTCCCAGCCGCCGGCGTCGCGACCCGGTTCGCCGAAGTCGCGCACGTCCTCGGGACGAGGGGCCTCCCCGGCGGCCTCGGGCGAGCGGGTGAGGGTGAGGAAGTCGAAGACGATCGACGAGGCATCCTCGGGGTAGGAGAGCACCTTCACGAACAGCCTGTCGCCCTCCGGCGTCTCGCGGAAGACCGGGGGCAGCGTGCGCAGCCGCTGCGAGAGCAGGCGGTCGTGGTCGAGCAGGTGCAGTACCAGCACGCCGCCGGGCGCAAACACGGCGCCGAAGTCGGTGA
>JACUUM010000015.1 GCA_014859305.1 Coriobacteriia bacterium | reverse complement strand
CGTCGATGCGAAGGACGAACGTCCCCTCGTGCCGCCGGGCGAACGCCCAGTTGTAGATCGCGGTACGGGCGCCGCCGATGTGCAGGTGGCCTGTGGGGCTCGGCGCGAAACGGACACGGACGGTCACTGCGGGGTCTCCTCCTCCTGTGGACGCGGCCGGTGACGCATATCCTACCCCGACATCGCGGTCGGCGGTATGATAGGGCGTCCGGCCACGGAGGGGGGACATGGGCCCGGAACCGACGCAACGACCCGTGAGGACGGCCGCGCTCGCGCTGCTCGCGGCGCTCCTCACGGTCACCCCGGCGTTCGCCGCCATGACCGCCGTCGTCTCACAGGCAGGCCCTTCGGTCACGGTACTGCTCGACCCGGCGCTTCCCGACGGTGCCGACGGGTGGTACGTCACGCCTCCCGAGTCGTGGGTGCGCGCCGACCAGGCGTGCGACCTCGGGTGGGGATGGGATGCGATCGAGTCCACCGTCACGCTGGTGGGCGGGCTGCAGGAGTACCTTTCCGACGCCCCCGAGGGCCGGCACGACCTGGTCTTCAAAGCCGTCTTGGGTTCAGGGACCTCTTACGGTACGGTGCCGCTGAAGGTGGACTCGGGCCTCCCGTCCCGGCCCGAGCTGCTCCACCGCGTAGCACTCACGCAGGGGGTCTCGCTCGCTTGGGCGCCATCCTCCGACGCCGTCTCGGGCTTGCGGCTCTACCGCGTGTACCGCAACCGCACCGACGGCACGATGACCGACGAAGACCTGATCGGCACCACCGCACTGCCCGCGTTCGTCGACACGACCTCGGGTGGGCACGACACGATCAAGCCGGATCCACCCGAACGCGTGACCGCCTGGCACGACGGGTACGAGCGTCTGCGCATCACGTGGAGCCAGGGCGCCGACCCGGTCTTCTACGCCGTCTCCGCCCTCGACGTGGCAGGTAACGCGTCCCAGCTCACGGAGCGCCTCCGCGTCCTCACGCCGCCGGAGGGCTACCTCGTGGAGCGCTCCTCGGACGGCGGGCCGGCGAGCGTCGTGGCCACGCTGCCAGGAGCGGCGGATTCCTTCGACCGAAGGGGGCCCGCCGCCTCCGACGGCGAGTCGTACTCCCTTCGCGCGATCGACGCCGCCGGCCTCGTCTCAGAGCCCACCACGGCCGCGGTCCGCCGCATCGACAGGGTCGCAGGGCGCGACCGGGTCGCCACCGCTCTGGCGGCCAGCCGCGCAGCGTTCCCTTCGGCGAGAACGGTGGTCGTGGCGAGCGCGATGGACTTCCCCGACGCGCTCTCGGCGTCCGCGCTGGCCGGCGCCGTACGGGGACCCGTCCTGCTCGTCAAGCGGGGTCCACTGCCCTCGGCCACCCTCGCGGAACTGCGGCGGCTGGGCGCCACGGAGGCGTATGTCGTCGGCGGAGCCGCGGCCGTCGAGCGGAGCACCGCGGTGTCGCTCGGGACGGCGCTGGCCGGCAAGGTCATCCGGCTGGGCGGTCGCGATCGTTACGATACCGCGCGCCTCGTCGCGGAGCGCATCCGGCGGTTGCGCGGCACGCCGCCGCGCGCCTACGTCGTCTCCGGCGTCAACTTCCCTGACGCGCTCTCCGCGGGCCCAGCGGCGTATGCGGAAGCCGCGCCTGTGCTGTACGCCAAGCCGGACTCCATCCCCTCGCCGACTCTGTCCGCCATCCGCTCCCTCGGGGTGAAGCGCACGGTCGTGCTCGGCAGCGAGCGGGCCGTGACCGGCGCCGCCGAGACGCGCCTGCCCTCACCGCGCCGCGTCGCGGGGCGCGACCGATACGAGACGTCCACACGCTTCTCGAACTGGGCCATCGCCGAGGGCATACTCGGCGCGACCCGCCCGGTCGTCGCCACGGGCGCGGCCTTCCCCGACGGCCTGACGGCGGCGCCGCTGGCCGGCGGACGCGCCAGCCCGGTCGTCCTGGAGGCCCCGGACGGCGGCAGCTTCGGAGCCCTGTGGCTCTTCACGCATGGCGACGGACTCGAAGGTGTGACGTTGATGGGCAGCGAGGCGGCCTTGCCCAAGACGGTACAGACGCACATCTGGACCCTCCTTGCCGGACCTGCCGCGGGTGCCCGCCATCTCCAGAGAGCCCCGTGACCCGCTGACGGAGAGCTCCGCCCTTGGCAGTGCGAACCGGGCGTGGTACGGTCTGCGTGCTCATCACGAGGCAGCCGCGCGAGCGGCTGCAGAGGGCAGAGGGACCGCGCCCTGTGAAGCCCCGGCAACCGGCGTGAATACGACGCACGGTGCCAAGTCGCGGCAGGCACGACGCCTGGAAGATGAGGGAATAGCTGCGCTGCCGGCACGCGCGCGAAGACCCTCGTCCGACCGGGCGAGGGTGTTTTCGTCGACGGGGGCCGCGGCTCCCTTCGGGACAAGGAGGCCCCATGCCGGAGCGAGACTACCTGTTCACCTCCGAGTCGGTGACCGAAGGTCATCCCGACAAGATGTGCGACCAGATATCGGACGCCATCCTCGACGCGATCATCGCCCGCGAGGCGAAGCTCGCCGAGGAGGGCTACGTCACCGACTCCGGCTCCGGGGCCTCCGCCGAGTACGTGCGGGTCGCTTGCGAGACGCTCGCGACCACCGGCCTCGTGGTCGTCTCGGGCGAGATCAGGACGCACGCCTACATCGACATCCCAGCGGTCGTGCGCAGCGTCGTGAAGGACATCGGCTACACGCGCGCCAAGTACGGGTTCGACTACGAGACGTGCGGGGTGATCACGGCCATCCACGAGCAGTCGCCCGACATCGCGATGGGGGTGGACCAGTCCTACGAGGTGCAGCACGGTGAGAACGGCGACCCGCTGGACCTCGAGGGCGCCGGCGACCAGGGGATGATGTTCGGCTACGCGGTCAACGAGACGAGCCAGCTCATGCCGATGCCGATATACCTCGCGCACCGCCTCGCCGAACGTCTGACCGCGGTCCGCAAGGCGGAGGTGCTGGACTACCTGCGCCCCGACGGCAAGACGCAGGTGACGGTCCGCTACGTCGACGACAGGCCCGTGTCGGTGGAGAAGATCGTGATCGCCGCCCAGCATGCCGACGGCGTGGACATCGACGGCTTGCTCAGGCCCGACCTCATAGAGAACGTGATCAGACCGGTCTTCGATCTCGAAGGCATCGCGTACAAGGACGCGAGGGTGTTCATCAACCCCACCGGCCGCTTCGTCATCGGCGGGCCCATGGGCGACACCGGGGTCACCGGGCGCAAGGTCATCGTCGACAGCTACGGTGGCACCGGGCGCCACGGCGGCGGCGCCTTCTCGGGCAAGGACTGCACGAAGGTGGACCGCTCCGGGGCATACGGCGCGCGGTGGGTGGCCAAGAACGTCGTGGCCGGGGGCCTGGCGGACCGCTGCGAGGTGCAGCTCGCCTACGCGATCGGCGTGGCGCACCCGCTCTCGGTCATGGTCGAGTGTTTCGGCACCGAGAGGGTCGCGATCGGCGCGATCGAGAAGGCCGTCGACGAGGTCTTCGACCTTCGCCCGGCCGCCATCATCCGCGACCTCGACCTGCGCCGCCCGATCTACCGCAAGACGGCCGCATACGGTCACTTCGGACGGGCCGACAAGGACTTCACGTGGGAGCGGACGGACAAGGGCGCCGCGCTGGCCGAGGCCGCCGGGCTCGCCGAGTAGGGCCGCGGGCTGCGAGCGTCGCGCGAGGCCGCCGGCTCGATGTCGGCGGCCTCCGTTATGCTGGGGGCGCTTCCCGACCCGCGCAAGGAGGTGCTCGTGCGCGTCGCGCACGTCGTCGTCGACGTCCCCGCCCGGGGGATCGACGCCCCCTTCGACTACCTCGCCGAGAGGCTCCCCGGTCTCCAGGTGGGCTCGTGCGTGCTCGTCGACTTCGCCGGGCGCCCGGCCGTGGGCTATGTCGTGGGTGGCGCCGAGGACAGCAGGCACCCCAGGCTCAAGCCGGTGCGCGCCCTGCTCGGAGGGCCGTTCTTCTCCCCTGAGCGCGCGCAGGTCGCCCGTTGGATCGCGCAGGAGTACGTCTGCCCGCTCTCCGAGGCGCTACGCCTCTTCCTGCCTCCCGGGGGCACCCCGAGGGCGGTGAAGGACGCGGCTACCGGCGCTTGGACGCTGCGGCGGCCCGAGACCGGCCCGGTGGACGACCGCTGGGTCGAGCTGACCGAAGAGGGGCGCAGTCACGTGCCCGCCGCTCGCGCCACCACTCAGCGCGCCGTGCTCGACGCGCTCTCCGCGGGCCCGGTGCGCGCCGCCGAGCTCGCCGCCGACCTCGGCGGGGTGGACGGGGCTCTGAGGCGCCTGGAGGCCGGGGGCGTGCTGCGCATCGAGCGCCGTCGGCGCTTCAGGAACACGAGCGGACCCGCGCGCGCCGCCCCCCGCCCCGAGTCCCTGACGGCCGGTCAGGAGAGCGCACTGGCCGCGGTCGAGGCGGCGCTCTCCGCCGGCGGCGGCAACGTGCTGCTCGACGGCGTCACGGGGTCGGGCAAGACGGAGGTCTACATGCGGGCTGTCGAGCGCGTGCTGGACTCCGGCGGCGGCGCGATGGTCCTCGTGCCGGAGATCTCCCTCACCCCTCAGACCGTCGGGCGCTTCCGGGCGCGTTTCGGAGGACTGGTCGCGGTCCTGCACAGCGCCCTGCCCGCCGGCGAGCGGTACGACCAGTGGGATCTCGTGCACTCCGGCGCCGCGCGCCTCGTGGTCGGAGCACGCTCCGCGGTCTTCGCGCCGGTGCCCGACCTGCGACTGATCGTCATGGACGAGGAGCACGAAGCGTCCTACAAGCAGGGTTCGGCTCCCCGCTACCACGCCCGTCAGGTCGCGCGACGGCTCGCCGAGTCGCTCGGTGCCGCCCTCGTCCTGGGTAGCGCCACGCCCTCCATCGAGACGCTCCACGCCGCCGTGGAGGAGCGTTGGATCCACGTCCCGATGCCGGAGCGCGCCACCGGCGGAGGGCTGCCGCCGGTGACGGTGGTCGACATGGGCGCCGAGTTCACCGCCGGCAACCGCTCGATGTTCTCGGCGGAGCTGCGCGGCGCGCTCGAGGCCGTGCGGGACGCGGGCGACAAGGCGGTGCTGCTGCTGAACCGCCGCGGCTTCGCCTCCTTCCTGCTGTGCCGAGAGTGCGGCTACGTGCCGGGCTGCGAGGACTGCTCCACCTCGCTCACGTACCACGAGGCCGGCTCACGCCTCCTGTGCCACCACTGCGGCGCCTCCTCGGCCGCGCCGGTCGCCTGCCCCGCGTGCGGAAGCCCGTACCTGAGGCGCTTCGGCGCGGGTACGCAGCGGGTTGAAGCGGAGCTCTCCTCGGCGCTGCCCGGGCTGCCGGTCGTGAGGATGGACGCCGACACGACGCGCGGCAAGGGTGGCCACGAGCGGCGCCTCGCCGAGTTCGAAGCCCTGCGTTCGGGCGTCCTGCTCGGAACGCAGATGATCGCCAAGGGGCTCGACTACCCCGAGGTCACGCTCGTGGGGGTCATCAGCGCCGACACGGCGCTCCGCCTCCCTGACTTCCGCGCGGCCGAACGGACCTGGCAGATGCTCGAGCAGGTCGCAGGGCGAGCGGGGCGAGGGGAGGCCGGCGGGCGGGTGATCGTCCAGACGTACTGGCCGGGCCACCCGGCGATATCGGCGGCGGTCAGGCACGACCGCGAAGCGCTCGTCGCCTCCGAGAGCGCCCTTCGCCGCGAGCTCGGATTCCCGCCCTTCGGCCGCCTCGTCAACGCGCTCGTCTCGGGCGAGAGCCTGGAGGCGGTCCGGTCGGTGGCCGAAGACCTCGCCTCGCAGCTGCGCTCGAGGATCCCTCCCGGGTGGCGCGTGCTCGGACCCGCCCCCGCCCCCCTCGCGCGCATCCAGCGCGCCCACCGCTGGCACGTCCTCCTCAAGGCACCCCCCCGCGCCCAGGTCTCGCTCCCGGTGCGCTCGGCCCTCGAGGCCCTCCGGCGGACCGAGGGCGTGACCGTCTGTGCCGACGTGGACCCGGCCGACACGACGTGAGGAACCGCGGCCGGGGCGTGTAGAATGTGTGGCCGGCGGGGTATCCCCGCAAGCACGCGCCGGCGCAGCCGGCCTGCCGACACGGACCGTGAGGCGATGAGGATACTGAGCCACCCGAACCCTGTGCTGAAGCAGCGCGCCGAGGAAGTGGACCCGCCCGGCGACGCCTCGCTGGGCGAGCTCGCGGCGGAGATGGGGCGCACGATGCGGGAAGCGCCGGGCGTCGGCCTCGCCGCGCCCCAGATCGGCGTGTTGAAGCGCGTGATCGTCTTCGACGTGGACGAACGTGTGATCGCGATGTGCAACCCGGTCGTCGTCGAGCGCTCGGAGGACCAGGAGGTCGACGAGGAGGGCTGCCTGTCGCTTCCGGGTATCACGGTGCCGGTACCGCGTTCCGTCCATGTGGCATGCGAGGGGCTGACGGTCGCAGGCAAGCCCGTCCGCATCGAGGGTCAAGGGTTGCTGGCCCGCGTGCTGCAGCACGAGATCGACCACCTCGACGGCACGCTGATCCTCGACCGGGCCTCGCCCGAGGACCGCAAGGCGGCGCTCAGGCGCTACAACGAGCTGTGCGCCTCCGCGGAGGCCCCGGCCGAAGGGACCTGATCGACACCGGGACCGGACCTGGCGGCTGGTCGAGCCGCCGGGGAAGGAGGGGGATGCGCGTCGTATTCATGGGCACTCCCGCGTTCGCTTTGCCCTCGCTGCGCGCGGTGGCCTCCCGCCACGAGGTCGCCGCTGTGTACACGCGTCCCGACAAGCCCTCGGGCCGGGGCAGGACTCCGACTCCGTCCCCGGTCAAGACCACCGCCGAGGAGCTCGGTCTCGCGGTGGTCCAGCCCCCGACGCTTCGCGACCCGGCGGAGACGGAGCGGCTCTCCGCGCTGCGCCCGGACGCCGTGTGCGTCGCCGCTTACGGGCTGCTGCTGCCGGACGAGATCCTCGCCGTGCCGCCGCTGGGCTGCGTGAACGTGCACGCGTCGCTGCTTCCCGAGTACCGGGGGGCTGCTCCGGTCCAGAGAGCGATCCTCGAGGGCGCCGAGCGGACGGGGGTCACCATCATGCGTGTGGTGAGAGAGCTCGACGCCGGTCCGTACGCCGCGCGCGTCGAGGTCCCCGTCGGGGACGCCGACGCCGCGGCGCTCTCGGGCGCGCTCGCCGAGGCCGGTGCGGCGGCGCTCGTCGCCGTGCTTGGCGAGATGGAGCGCGGGACGGTCGTGTGGGTCGCGCAAGACGAGACCCGCGCGACGTACGCCCCGAAGGTCACAGCCGAAGACGTCGCGCTCCACCCTTCGCTTCCGGTCGACGCCGCGCTGCGCCGCGTCCGCGCGTCCACCGCCAGCGCGCCGTGCCGGGCGCTCGTCGGGCAGAAGCGTGTCGTGGTGGTCGCCGCGGCGCCCTCCCCCGAGCGGCTCGCTCCGGGAGGCGTGTCCGCGACCCGGGACGGGCTGCACCTGGGGCTGGCCGACGGCGCCCTGCGGCTCGACCGCGTCCGGCCCGAGGGCCGCGGGGAGATGGACGGCGCCGCGTTCGCCCGAGGAGCGCGTTTCCCGCCGGGCGCGACCTGGGACAGCTGGGCGTGAGCGTCGCGCCGGCCCGCGCGGCCGCCCTGGAGGTCCTCGGCGAGGTCCGCCGGCGACACGGGTACGCGCCGGCGGTGCTCGAGGCCGTGCTCGACAGACGCGGCCCGGGGCCACGGGACCGCGCTCTCGCGACCCGGCTGGCGTACGGCACGCTGCAGGCCGAGGGCGTGCTCGACGAGGCCCTCGAGCGGTTCCTCGACCGTCCCGGTTCCGTCGAACCGAAGGTTCGGGACGCCCTTCGCCTGGCCGCCTACGAGCTGCTCTTCGCCCGCACGCCGCCGCGCGCCGCGGTGAACGAAGGGGTCGAGGCCGTGCGCCGCGCACGGCGGGAGGCAGCCCCCATGGCCAACGCCGTGCTGCGGCGGCTCGCGGAGGAGGCCCCGTCCTTCCCATGGGGCGACCCCGCGAGCGACGACGGGGCCCTCGCGCGCGCGACGGCGCATCCGCGCTGGCTCGTCGACTCCCTCATCGCCGACCTCGGGCGCGACACCGCGTCGCGCGTGCTCGCCGCGCACTGCGAGCCGGCGCCCCTGTACCTCGCGCACAACCCCTTCAGAGGCGGCTTCGAGGCGCTGGTCGCCTCTCTCAGCGAGGACGGCGCCGAACCCCGGGCTTGCGACCCCATGGGCTGCGTTCTTTGCGCTTCGCCGAGCCACGGGGTGCGCTCGCGCGCTCTCGCCGAGGGCCTCGCGGTCGTGATGGACGCAGCCGCCCAGGTCGCGCCGCTCGTCCTCGGCGCCCTGCCCGGAGAGGTGGTGGCCGACCTGGCCGCGGGCAGGGGAGGCAAGACCATGCTGGTTCAGGCGCACGCGGTCGCTGCGGGCGGCCGCGCCCGCCTGTTCGCGCTCGACGTCCACCCGTTCAAGGTCGAGGTGCTCCGCGGGCGGATGCGCCGGCTCGGGGTGCCCGGAGTCACGGCGCTCGTCGGGGACGCGACGGATCCCTCCTCCATAGAGGGGTTGCCGGCCGCCGGCGGACTCGACAGGGTGCTGCTGGACGCGCCGTGCAGCAACCTCGGCACGCTCAGGCGCCATCCCGAGAGGCGGTGGCGTCTGCGCCGCGACGACCTCGAGCGGCTCTCCGGGCTCCAGTCCCGGTTGCTGGCCTCGGCGGCCTCGCTTGTGCGGCCGGGCGGCGTTGTGGTGTACTCGACCTGCAGCATCTCCCGCATCGAGAACGAGGACGTCGTGGGGGCCTTCCTCGCAGGGGAGGGGAAGGGGTTCTTCGCGCGGCCGCTCGGGGGCGCCGTCCCGGCCGGGATGCGCCGGTTCGTCGCCGCGGAGGGATGGTTCCGGTCCCTTCCGGAGCGGGACGGACCGGACGGTCACTTCGTCGCCGCCCTGGAGCGCGCATCCTGACACGCCTCGGGCGCGGGTCGGGCGCCGGCGCCGGAGGCGGCCGGCAGGCCGGGCGGGTGCCCGCGGGGTCGAGGAGGGACACGCATGCGGAACACCCGGATCATCGAGATGCTCGAGGTCACCGAGTGCGCGGCGCTGGCTGCAGGACGCTGGATGGGCAAGGGTAGGAAGAACGACGCGGACCAGGCCGCGGTCGACGCCATGCGCAAGGCGCTCGCGGAGATCGACATCGACGGCGAGATCGTCATCGGCGAGGGGGAGCGCGACGAGGCGCCGATGCTCTACATCGGAGAGAAGGTCGGGCGCGACGGCGGGGAGCCCATCGACATCGCCGTGGACCCCCTCGAGGGGACCAACCTCACCGCCCACGGGCAGCCCAACTCGCTCTCGGTGCTCGCGTTCGGCCCCCGGGGCACGCTGCTGAACGCGCCCGACACCTACATGTACAAGGTGGCCACGGGACCGCGCGCGGCAGCGGGGGTGCACGTGGACGCATCGCCGGCGGAGAACGTGCGCGCGGTCGCTCGGGCCCTCGACAGACCCGTCGAGGACATCGTGGTGTGCGTGCTGGACCGCGATCGCCACGAGGACCTGATCCGCGAGATCCGAGAGAGCGGGGCGCGGATCCGGCTGATCTCCGACGGCGACGTCTTCGGATGCGTAGCCACCTGTATCGAGGGCACCGGCATCCATCTGTATCTCGGCATCGGCGCGGCCCCCGAGGGCGTCCTCGCCTGCGCCGCGATCAAGGCGATCGGCGGCGGGTTCATGGGCCGGTTCGAGTTCCGCAACGCAGACGAGCGGGCTCGCGCGGAGAAGATGTCCAAGTGCGACATCGACGGGGTCCTGGACATGGACTGCCTCGTCAACACGGATGAAGCCGCCTTCCTGGCCACAGGGGTGACGGACGGGGAGATGCTCCGGGGCGTGCGGTACTTCGGCACCGGCTCGCGCACGCACTCCCTGGCCATCGACGGCGGCAGCGGCAACGTTCGCTTCATCGAGACCGTCTACCGCCGCAAGGGCGCGGAACCGTTCTGGGTCCGGATGGACTGAGGCGTCCCGCCGCCGCGGTCGTCCGACACGCGGCGGCTCGGCTTCGTCCTCGGCGGGCCTACTCCACCGCGGATGCGGGACAGGAGGCGCACTTGTCCGAGCCGGCCTCGGCGCCGGCGCATCCGCTCTCCGCGGGGGCGGGCTCACCGGCGTCGCTCTTCCGGCGGTAGTCGGTGTTGTGGAACCCGGACCCTTTGAAGACGACGCCGACGGGGGTGAACAGCCGCTTCGCCTCGGCACCGCAGGCGGGGCAGCTCACGTCGGACGCGTCCGACACCGGCCGGACGACCTCGAACGTCTCCCGGCACGCCTTGCAGCGGTAGTCGTATGCGGGCATGTGCATGCACTCCTCACGACGGTGCGCTTCGACGGTGCCGCAGGAGACGGCACGACTGGTGAGCATACCCAGCAAGGCCGCTGCCGACAAGGGCCACCGGCCGCGGCCACTGCTATAATCCGCCACATGGGACACAGCGACTCCGCCGGGAGCGGGACGGGCGAGCACGAGACCCGGACCCCCGCCGAGGACGAGGCGCCGACGGCGCCTCGGGCCGCCGACCTCTCCAGCATACCCCCCTCGCAACGCGGGATCCGCAGGCGGCCGCTCGTGCCGCTGTGGGCCGCCGCGGTCCTCGCGGCGGCCGTCCTGGCGGCGGCGGGTGCCGTGGCGGCCTGGCAGTTCCTCGGGGGCCGGACGGTCGAGGTGCCGCCGGTCACGGGGCTGGCGTACGAGGAGGCCGCCGACCGGCTCTCCGCCGCTGGACTCACGCCCCGAAGGGGTGACGAGCGCTTCTCGCCCGAGTTCCCCGAGGGCACCGTCGTGGAACAGGTGCCCGCGGCTGGCGCGAGGCTGCGGTCGGGTGCCGAGGTCGTCCTGGTCGTCTCCGCCGGAACGGAGACGTTCCTCATGCCCGACGTGGTCGGCCGTCCGCTCGAGGACGCGCGCCGGCTCCTTACCCAGCGCGGCCTGGCCGTGCGGGTGGAGGTCGTGCAATCGGAGGCCGCCAGCGGGACTGTCGTCTCCACCGTGCCGGCCCCCGGGGCGACGGTCACCACCTCCGATGTCGTGCGGCTCACGGTGGCCGGCTCGGGGAGCGCGTCCTCGGCGCTGCTGCCCTACCGCATGGAGGGGCTCTCCTTCGCGATCGATCCGACGCCCGTGGCCACCGGTACCCTCGACGCCCCGCTCGAGGTGGCGCGCCGGCTGCGCTCCCTGCTTGAGGCCTCCGGCGCCACGGTGACCGTGACGCGATCGCTCGCCGACCCGGAGCCCTCGGCGCGCGCCCGCGCTCGAACCGCCGCCGAGGCCACCCCCACCGCGCTGGTCGGACTCGGAGTCGCAGCCCGAGGGGAGGGCGGCGTCGCCGTGATCCTTCCGCCGGCGGCCGAGGGGCGCTCCGCCTTCCAGTCCGACTCGGAGGCTCTCGCCCAGCGCATGGCGGCCGAGCTGCGGGGCGAGCGCAGGGTCGTGACGGTCCTGACCGAGAGGGACGCGGTGATATCCCGCGTCCCCGCCCCCGGCGCGCGGGTCCGCCTCGGCTCCGCGGGCTCGCGCGAGGATGAGCTCGCCTTCCGCGACCCGCGCTGGACCGACGAGATCGCCCGGGCCGTCTACCGTGCCTTGGGGGAGGTGTTCGTACGCCGATGAGCCTCCGGTGCCGACCCCCCTCGTCTCGCCTGCGCGCTCGTCTCGCGCTCGCGGTCTGCATGCTGCCGGCCGTCGCGCTCGCGGTCGCCATCCCTGCGGGAGCCGCCCCTGCGACGGACAAGGCACGCGACGAGTTGCGGGTCCTGCAGGCCGAGGTGCGCAAGGCCGGCCGCGAGTACGACCGTGCGTTCTGGCGCCTCGACGAGGCGCATGTACGCGAGGCCCGTGTCGAGAAGAGGCTCGAGAACACGACCGAGGAGCTCAAGCATGCCCGAAGGGTCCTCGGCGAGCGGGTGGGTGCCATGTACCGCAACCAGGGCCCGGGGCTCATCGCCGTGCTACTCGCCTCGGAGGACTTCTCCGACCTGGTCAGCCGCATGCAGTTCTTCCAGCGCATCGGCACGGCCGACGCCGCGGCGATCGAGGAGGTCGCCGCATTGCAGGCGCGGCTCGAGCGTGAGCGCAGGGAGCTCGAGCGGGAGACCGACTCCCGGCGCGACGCGGCGCGACGGCTGCGTTCGGAGCGCGACCGCCTGGAAGAGCGCCTGAGCTCGAAGCAAGCGGAGTACGACAGGCTGATGCGCAAGGCGCGTGCGTCCTCGGTCTCCCGCGGCGCCGCGCGCGGCCCCGCAGGGCCCAACGGGATGGTCTTCCCCGTGCAGGGCCCGCACTACTACTCGGACACCTGGGGCGCCTCCCGCTCCGGCGGCAGGCGCCGCCACCAGGGCACCGACATCATGGCCCCTGCCGGGACCCCGTGCGTCGCCGTGCTTTCGGGGTCCGTCTCGGCGCGCGCCAGCGGACTGGGGGGCCTGTCGATCCACTTGACCGCGGACAACGGCTGGCGCTTCTACTACGCGCACCTGAGCCGGTACGCCGTCACCTCGGGAAGGGTCTCGGCAGGCCAGACGATCGGATACGTCGGATCCACCGGCAACGCGTCGAGAGGAGCGCCGCACCTTCACTTCGAGATCCACCCGAACGGCGGGGCGCCCGTCAACCCGTATCCGTACCTGCGCGCCATGCAGTAGACGTCTTCGGCGGCGGGCGCTCGTCCCCTCCGCCCGGACCCGCGGCGTGTCGGCGCATACCCTTGCCCCGAGGTGTCGCTTGTGACACCATGCCTCACACGACAAACCGTATCGGGAGCTGCGCAGGCGGCTGAGAGGCGGTCGTTCCGCGACCGCGACCGAGACGACGGCGCCGGTAATGCGGGGCCGCATCACGGCTGAGGGGCTCATCCCCTCATCTCCCACCTTCGGCTCCCCCGACCGGTTCGCCCGCGGGCGGCGCCGGGAAGGGAGGACGTCATGGCAGGCATGCGTACCAGGATGTTCGTGGAGGCGGCGCTCACGCTCGCGCTGGCGGCGGTGCTGAACCGCCTGCCCGTTTTCCAGATGCCCTTCGGCGGCAGCGCCTCGCTGGACATGCTGCCGCTCGTGGTCTTCGCGGTCCGCAACGGCCTCCTGCCGGGCCTCACCGCCGGGGCGGCCTTCGGCTTCATCGACTACATGATGGAACCGTACTTCGTCCACTGGATCCAGGTCGGGCTCGACTACCCCGTCGCCTTCGGCCTGGTGGGACTCGCCGGCTTCGGAGCGTGGGCGTGGAGGGAAGGGCGCGGCGCCCGGCGGCCCGCGACGACCCTCGCATGGGTGCTCGCTGCGGCGCTCCTCGGCATCCTCGGAAGGTTCGGCGCCCACTTCGTCTCCGGGGTGGTCTTCTTCGCAGAGTACGCGCCCGAGGGGCAGCCCGTGTGGCTGTACTCGCTTCTCTACAACGCGAGCTACATCGTACCCTCGGCCGTGGCCGTCCTGGCCGCAGCCGCACTGATCCTGCCGGCCGTGGAACGCGTCGTCCCCACTTCGCCCGGCGGACCTGGGGCCCGATGAGGGCACTCGTCGTAGGAGCGGCGCCCGAGCCCGGCCGGGAGGCCTTCTACTCCGAGCTCCTCCGCGATGCCGAGCGCGTGGTGGCGGCCGACGGAGGGTCGGCTCTGGCCCTTGCGCTCGGCAGGAAGCCCGACGTCGCGGTCGGCGATTTCGACTCCTCTCCGCCGGGCACGATGGAGGCGCTGTCCGCGGCGGGGGTCCGGGTCGTCGGACACCCGTCGGTCAAGGACGAGACCGACCTGGACCTCGCGGTCTCCGTCGCGCGGGCGGACGGCGCCGCGGCGGTGACCCTCACCGCGGCGTTCTCCGCCCGCCTCGATCACACGCTCGCCGCCTTCGGCACGCTGCTGCGCGCCTCGGACCTCCTCGCCGACGTGCAGGAGCCCGGTTTCTCCGCTTGGGTCGCGGGAGGCCGCCGGCGGGTCCTCTCCCTGACGGCCCCCGCCGGCGCGACGGTCTCGGTCATCGCCCCCGGGGGTGCATCCGGCGTCACGCTCGAGGGCTTCGCGTACGCGCTGACGGACGCGTCCCTGGAACCGATGTCCTCCCTCGGAGTGAGCAACGTGACGACGGGGGAGCCGGCGATCGTGAGAGTGCGGGGAGGGTCCGTCATCGTGATCGCCAACGCAGAGGCGGGCCTCGGGAGGGTCCGGCTGTCGGAGGAGCGCTGAATGCTACCTTGGGATGATGTGACACGTGTCACACGCGCTACTCCCGACCGGTGCAAGGACGGGCCGCATTCCGGATATACTCTTCTCGAGGGGCAGGGAGGACCCGCATAGCGTGAGATCTACCCATAGACGAGTCCTCGCCGCCGCGGTCGTCGCATCCGCGACGGGCGTCGCCGCGTGGGCTCTTTCCACTCCCGAAGCCGGCTTGGCGACCGCAGCGCTCGCGTTCTCGGTCCTCGTGGCCTACCTGGCGCTCCGTGTGGGACGTGCGCGGCCGGATGTCGAGGGGTCGCGACCGGTGCCGGTGGGGCGCGTCTCGCCGGATGCCGCGGCGTCCGTGCCCGGCGCACCACCTCCGCCCGAGCGCCCCCCGAGCCCCGACATCCGGGCCCCGCGTCGCCTGGACTGCCCCGCCGTCCTGCAGGCGCTCCTCGACAACGCCCGCGCGGCCGGCCCCTCGGGCGCGGCCCACCTCTGGCTCGAGGACCCCGCCACCGACACGCTCCGGCTCGTCTCGGCCGTGGGCCCCCTGTCGCCGGCCCGGGAACCGGTACCGGTCGAGGGCGGTCCTCTCGGAGACGCCCTGGCCGGCGGCGTCGCGACGCTGGAGGAGGTCTCCCGATCCCACGACCAGCAGGGGGAGACGCGGCTATGGCGCTACGCCGTGCCTGTGCTGGCCGGCGACGCACGCGGCGTGGCGGCGATCGACTTCGCTTCCCCCGGGCCGCCCGATACCGACCTGCTCAACCGCGTGGCCGCGGTCATGCGTGGCCCGCTCGCCGGCTGCCTGGCGGTCCACCTCGCCCGGCAGCAGACGCAGACCGCCGAGATCCTCCTCGAGATGGCGCGCGAGCTCTCCCGGCTGCTCGACCCCGAGGAGGTCGTCTCCTCGGCGTTGGCCAAGGCCATGGCGCTCTCCGAGGCGATCACCGGCAGCGTGATGCTCCTCGACGAGCATACTGGCCATATGCGGATCGCCGCCGCCCGAGGCCTCCCGCGCGAAGTGGTGGAGACGACCGAGGTGTCCGAAGGCGAGGGCATCGCCGGCTGGGTCCTTGCGAGCCGGCAGCCCCTGCTCGTGGAGGACCTCCAGGGCAAGGGCCGCCATGCACGGCGGCACGGGGTGCGCTCGGCCATCTCCGTCCCGATAGCCGACGAAGACGGCATCCTCGGCGTGTTGAACGTCGGCAGCGGGACCTTCCCGGCACGGTTCACGTCGTCGCACACCGCGGCGCTCGAGGTGCTCGCACGTCAGACGGCGGCGGCGCTGCGCAACGCTCGCGCCGTCTCATGCGCACGAGAGGTGTACTTCGCCACGCTCAAGGCGCTCGCCCTGGCTCTCGAGACCAAGGACCCCTACGCCTCCGGCGCGACGGAGCGCGTGCTGCACTACGCGTCGGCGATCGGGCGGAGAATGGGCCTGGACGACTCCGAACAGCACGCGCTCGAGATCGCCGCGCTCCTGCACGACATAGGCATGAGCGCCGCAGGCGACGCGCTCATCGTGGCCGACCGGCCGCTGTCCACCGTGGAGCGCGGCATCCTCAAGATGCATCCGGTCCTGGCCGCCGAGATCCTCGAGCAGGCGCCGGCGCTGCGCGAGGTCGTCCCGATCGTCTACCACCACCACGAGTGGTACGACGGCCGCGGGTACGTGGGCGGCCTGTCGGGCGCGAGCATCCCCCTCGGGGCCCGGATCCTCGCGGCCGCCGACGCGTTCGTCGCGATGACGTCGGAGAGGCCCTACCGCCGCCGCGCGTTGTCCACCCGCGACGCGCTCGAGGAGCTCCAGGACAAGGCCGGCACGCAGTTCGACCCTGACGTCGTGGCGGTCTTCCGCGACGTCGTCGTCGGCGAGGGGGGCCACCCGCGCAACGGCGAGCCGCGGCTTCAGGGCCGCCCACGCCCCGCCTGAGGGAGTACGGCGAAGCCCTCCACAGGAGGGCTTCGGGACGGCTTCGGACTGCTCGGGGAGGCCGCCTCAGAGCGAGCGGCGCACCTTCCCGGCCTTCAGGCACTTCGTGCAGACGTTGACCCTCTTGACCGTGCCGTCGACGACCGCGCGCACCTTCTGCACGTTCGGGCGGATGACGCGGTTGGTGACGCGATGCGAATGGCTGACGTTGCGACCCGCAGAGGGGTGCTTGCCGCAGACGCTGCACACTCTCGACATGATCCCGACTCCCGTCGCTGGCGGTCGCCCGCCCGTCGGACCCTGGGCAAAGCTCAACAATACTACCACGCCCCCGGGCGTCCGGCAAGGAGCCCTCGCGAGGACGGGACGTTCGGAGCGGCGGGCCATTCCGATATACTGAGGGCGCCGCGCCGGGGCGACCGGTGACGCCGTGCGACGCGAGGAGGACGTGTATGGCGAGGTTCAGCGCCGACATGCTCATATCCGACGTTCTCGCGAGCGAGCCGCGCGCGGCTCGCGTGTTCGCCGCGCACGGCTTGCCCTGTCCTTCGTGCCTGGCCGCGGAGATGGAGACCTTGCTCGCCGTCGCATCCGTGCACGGCGTACCCGTCGAGACGCTCATCGCGGACCTCGAGGCGCTCCCGGAGGCGTGCAGGGAGGGGGAGTCGTGAGCCAGGTCCCGGGCACGATCAACATCGCGAACGACGTGCTCGCCGACCTCGCGGGCTATGCCGCCCTGGAGTGCTACGGCGTCGTGGGGATGGCCAGCCCGACGCTTCGCGACGGCGTCGCCCAGGCGCTCTCCCGAGACAAGCTGCGCAAGGGCGTGTCGGTCAAGACGCACGGTGATGCCGTCCGAATGGACCTCTACGTGATCATCGAGCACGGCACCAACCTCACCGAGGTCTCCCACAACCTCTCGGAGCGGGTGCGCTACGTGCTCACCAAGATGGCGGACGTGAAGGTCGATGCCGTCGACGTCCACGTCCAGGACGTCAAGGTGCGCAAGTAGCCGGCGGGGAGACCATGGCGACCGAGAACCCGACGCGCGATGCCGTCACCTTGGTGACCGCGGCCGTCGACGCGCTCAAGGCCCGCAAGGACGACGTCGACAAGCTCAACGTGTTCCCGGTGCCCGACGGCGACACGGGCACCAACATGTCGCTGACCATGGACGCCGTCGTGACCGAGTTGGCGAAGCTCCCGACGGAGCCGTCCCACGGCGCGGTCTGCCACGCCGTCACGCACGGGTCCCTCATGGGCGCACGCGGCAACTCGGGGGTGATCCTCAGCCAGATACTGCGCGGTCTGTGCGAGGTGGCGGGTTCGAGCGAGCGCCTGACGCCGGCGGTCGTCGCCGAGGCGCTGGAGCGCTCCGCCGTCGTGGCCTTCCAGGCAGTGCGCAAGCCCGTCGCCGGCACCATCCTCACAGCTCTGAAGGACTCCGCCACGGCGGCCCGGAGAGCCGCCGACGAGGGCCGCGACGTCGACGGGGTGCTCACGGCTGTGGTCTCCGAGGTCTTCGCCTCGGTGCGCCGAGGACCGGACCTGCTGCCGGTGCTCAAGGAGAACGGCGTCGTCGACGCGGGTGGCTTCGGGCTGGCGATCATGATGCAGGGGTTCGCCGAAGCGTGGGAGGGCCGCTCGCTCCACGCGCCGGTGGAGGAACTCGCCAGGCCGACCCCGGAGCTCGCCGTCGGCCAGGCCGAGGACTGGGACGACGAGGAGTACCTGTACTGCACCGAGTTCCTGCTCTTCGGCGACGGGCTGGATCGCGACGCCGTCCATGCGAGTGTGTCGGCCGCGGGCGGCTCGGAGCTGGTGGTGGGCGACCCGGAGACGCTCAAGGTCCACGTCCACACGGACGACCCCGCCGCCGTGCTGGCCTACGCCACCGGTCTCGGGGAGGTGGCGGACGTGCACGTCAACAACATGCGCCGCCAGTCGGCACGGCGGTCGAGGGTCCTCGCCCAGGAGGCGGCGCTCGGCCCGGCGAAGCCGATGGGGTTCGTCGCCGTGGCGGCGGGCGAGGGACTGGCCTCCATCCTCGGGAGTCTCGGCGTGGACGAGGTCGTCTCCGGGGGTCAGACGATGAACCCGTCGACGGCTGAGCTGCTCGAGGCGGCGAGGCGCGTGAACGCCGAGCACGTCGTGATCCTGCCGAACAACCGCAACATCGTCATGGCCGCCCGGCAGGTGGCCTCGCTCACCGACATCCCGGTCCACGTGGTCCCGACCATGTCGGTGCCCCAGGGGTTCGCCGCCATGATCGCGTACGACCCCTCGTCGGATCCCGACCGGATCGTGGCCGCGATGACCGACGCGGCCAAGGCCGTGCGCACCGGCGAGGTGGCGATGGCCGTCAAGGACGCCCGGGGCAAGGCCGGAGAGATACGCGCCGGACAGGTCATCGGGGTCGCCGACCACGAGGTCGAGGTCGTAGGCGACGACATCGCCGAGGTGAGCGGGCGGCTGCTGGACGTGATCGCCGGCGACGGGGAGACGCTCACGCTGCTCGCGGGGGCCGACCTGGAACCGGAGCGCCTGGAAGAGATCGCGGCGCGTCTGGCGAAGGCGCACCCGGAACTGGAGGTCGAGGCGCACATCGGCGGCCAGCCGTTGTACCCGCTGATCATGTCGGTCGAGTGAGCATCCGCCTCGAGGCCCGCACGGAAAGGAGCACGCCATGACAGTCGGTATCGTCTGCGACAGCACCGCCGACCTTCTGCCCGCCTACCACGAGGAGCACGACGTACTCATGGTGCCGCTGAAGGTCCGTTTCGGCGAGGAGGTCTTCGAGGATTGGCTGGAGCTGCACCCCGAGGAGTTCTACGAACGCCTCGCCGCCTCCCCGGAACCGTCCAAGACGTCCCAGCCCTCCCCGGCCGAGTTCGAGGCGGCCTACCGGCGACTGGCCGAGCGCGGGTGCGACTCGATCGTCTCGATCCACCTCTCGACCGCGCTGTCCGGGACGCACGAGTCCGCCGTGCTGGCGGCGGCCTCGTCCCGGGTGCCCGTCCATCTCATCGACACCAAGCTCGTCAGTCAGGGGACGGCGCTCGTGGTGCGCGCGGCTGTCAGGGCGCGCGATGCGGGAGCGACCGGCGAGGAGGTCGCCGATGCCGCACGGCGGGTCACGTCCGAGACGCGGCTGTTCTTCGTGCTGGATACCCTCGAGTACCTGGTGAAGGGCGGCCGTGCCGGGAAGGCGGCGGGACTCGCCGCCGCGCTGCTCAACATCAAGCCCGTGCTGCGCCTCGACGAGGCCGGCGAGGTCGCGCCGTTCAAGAAGGTCAAGGGCTTCCGCAAGGCGCTCTCCGAGCTCGCGGCACACGTGGCGGAGGACGCGGCGGGGCGGCCGGTCCGCCTCGGGCTCCTCCACTCCTGCGCCCCCGAGCGGGCCGAGGAGCTGCGCCAGGCGCTCCTCGGGGCCGGCGTCCGCGTGACTGAGGAGGAACCGGTCCTGGTCGGAGCGGTGATAGGCACGTACGCGGGCCCGAACGCGGCGGGCTGCGCCTACTACCCGGAGGCCTGAGGGGCTTGACGGGAGCGGGCGCACGGGCGCACGCGCTGGCCGCCTGGGAACGGCCGGCGACCGAGGTGCGCTTCGTCGATGCGGACAGGGCCGAGGCGCTCGGCCGCCTTGGCATGAGCACCGTCCGCGACCTGCTTGAGCACTACCCGTTCCGCTACCTCGACCTCACCTCCACGCCCAGGCTCGCGGCGGCGAGGCACGGCGAGGAGGTCACGGTCACGGGCCGAGTCCACGACGTGAAGCTGAAACGGCCGCGGCGGCGCCTGTCCGTGGTGGAGGTCGCGATCGTCGACGGGACCGGCGTGCTGCTCGGCGTGTGGTTCAACCAGCCCTACCTCGCGCGACGGTTCGCCGTCGGCCAGCGCGTCGCCTTCGCCGGCAGGGTCGATCTCGACTTCGGCCTCAAGCAGATCCGCAACCCCTACGTCGAGCGGCTCGACGAGGAGACGGCGACGGCCGGCCGGGTCCTCCCGGTGCACCGGGCCACGGAGGGCGTGTCCACCAACTGGATGCGGCGGCTCGTGAGAGAGGCCCTCGACGCGTTCGGCGACGTTCCCGACCCGCTGCCGGCGCACCTCAGGCTCGACCGCGACCTGGTCTCCAGGCGCGCGGCCCTCCGCGGTGTGCACTTCCCAGCCTCGCTCGCCGAGGCCGAGCACGCGCGGCGGCGGCTCGCCTACGAGGAACTGCTCGTGCTGCAGATCGGGCTCGCGCTGCGCCGCCACGCGGCGGTGGATCGTCCGGGGCACGTCCACGCCGCCGACGGCCCGCGACTGGACGCCCTGCGACAGGCCCTGCCCTTCACGCTCACCGCCGACCAGAGGCACGCGGTGGCCGACGTGCTGGCGGACATGGCCGCAGCGGCGCCGATGAACCGCATCCTGCTGGGCGACGTCGGGACGGGTAAGACCGCGGTCGCCTCCTTCGCGCTCGCCGCGGCCACCGACAGCGGGACGCAGGCGGCTATGATGGCGCCCACCGAGGTGCTCGCGGCCCAGTACGCCCGCAAGGTCGGCCCGCTGCTCGACGCGGCGGGCGCACGGTGGGCGCTGCTCACGGGCTCCACCCCTGCCGCCGAGCGCAGGGAGGTCCTCGGCCGTCTCGAGCGCGGAGAGCTCGACGTCGCGTTCGGCACGCACGCGCTCCTGGAGGAGTCCGTGACGTTCGCGCGGCTGACGCTCGCCATCGTCGACGAGCAGCACCGCTTCGGCGTCTCGCAGCGCCTCGGCCTGCGCGGCAAGGGCGAGTGGGCGGACCTGCTGGTGATGACCGCCACGCCCATCCCTCGCAGCCTCGCTCTCACGCTGTACGGCGACCTGGACGCCTCGTACCTGCGCGAGCGCCCCGCCGGCCTCGACCCCGCCGAGCACGTCACGACCGAGGTCGTGGGCAAGACAGGCCGGGAGGGCGCCTACGCCGAGGTGCGCCGCGAGGTCGCCGCGGGGCACCAGGCGTACGTCGTGTGCCCGCTGGTGGACGAGTCCGACGCGGCGGAGGCCACGGCCGCGACCGCGGAGGCCGAGCGTCTGGCCGGCGTCGTCTTCCCCGAGCTGCGCGTCGCCCTGCTGACCGGCCGGATGCGCCCGGTGGAGAAGGCCGACGTGATGGACCGCTTCCGCGCGGGGGAGGTCGACGTGCTCGTGTCGACCACCGTCATAGAGGTCGGCGTAGACGTCCCCAACGCCACCGTGATGATCGTCGAGGACGCCGAGCGGTTCGGACTCTCGCAGCTCCACCAGCTCCGGGGCCGCGTCGGCCGCGGGGCGGCCCCGGGGCGCTTCCTGCTCTTCGCCGACCCCAGGACCGAGGAGAGCCGCCGCCGCACGGAGGCGATAGCATCCACCACCGACGGCTTCGCGCTTGCCGAGGAGGACCTCCGGCTGCGAGGAGAGGGGCAGGTCCTCGGCGAGCGGCAGCACGGCATGCCCCAGCTCAAGCTCGCGTCGGTGCTGACCGACGTCGAACTGCTCGATGCCGCGCGGGCCGACGCCGCCGCCGTCGTGGGCGGCGATCCGCGACTGGGACGCCCGGAGCACCGCCCGTTGGCCGAGGAGGTCCGCGCACGCATCGAGGCGGCGTGGGAGTGGGTGAGCAGCGGATGAGGATCGTCGCGGGCCGGTGGCGGGGGCGGCGCCTGTCGGCGCCGCGGGGACGCCTCACACGCCCGACGTCAGACCGGGTGCGCGAGGCGGTGTTCTCCGTGCTCACGTCGCAGCTGGGCCCCGACCTTGCCGCCGCCGGCGTGCTGGACCTCTTCGCCGGCAGCGGCGCTCTCGGCCTCGAGGCGCTGTCCCGCGGTGCCGCGGCGGCCACCTTCGTCGAGCGCGACCCGGCGGCGCTGATGGCGCTGCTGGCCAACATCGAGGCCTTGGAGGCGGGGGGCAGGGCGCGCGTCGTGGCGGCCGACGCAGCGGCCGCGGTACGGCGGCCGCTGCCTGGGGCGCCGTACTCGTTGCTCTTCCTCGACCCGCCGTATAGGATAGAGCCCGCCGAGGTCGGGAGAGCCGTCGAGCACCTGGCGAGAGCAGGGGCTTTGAAGCGCGGCGCCGTCGCGGTGTGGGAGCACGCCGCGGAGAGGCGACCGGAGTGGCCGGGAGGGTTCGCGCCCGAGGAGCCCAGGCGCTACGGCCGGACGTCTGTCGCGATCGCCGCCTACACGGGAGGGGCAGGGACGGACTCGTGAAGCGTGCCGTGTGCCCGGGTACCTTCGACCCAGTCACCTCGGGGCACGTCGATGTCATCGAGCGGTCGTCGGCGATATTCGACGAGGTGATCGTCGCGGTCGCCTTCTCCCCGGACAAGGGCGGCGGGCCGCTGTTCGGCATCGACGAACGCGTGGCGTTCATCCAGGCGGCCGTCTCGCACCTCCCTAACGTATCGGTGCGGCCTTTTGATACTCTCTTGGTGGACCTCGCGAGGGAGCTCGAAGCGACCGCCATCGTCAAGGGATTGCGGGCGGTCACGGACTTCGAGCGGGAGTTCCAGATGGCGCAACTGAACTACCGTCTCGAGCAAGGGGTCGAGACGATGTTCATCATGGCCATACCCGAGTACATGTTCCTCAGTTCGTCGGCAGTCAAGGAGATCGCCCGCCACGGCGGACCGGTCGAGGGGCTCGTGCCCGAGGCCGTGAGAGAGGCGCTCGCCGCCCGATACGGGCGGCCTCGGTAGGAGGTAGCGAACGTGGACATCATGGCGCTCATCGACCGCATCGAGGAGATCGTCGACAACGGACGCTCGCTGCCGTTCTCCTCGGCCAAGATGGTCGACCCCGACAAGGTCTACGAGATCATCGACGAGATACGGGCGCAATTCCCCGACGAGCTCAAGCAGGCACGCTGGATCGTCAAGGAACGCCAGGAGATGCTGGAGGAGGCCGAGAAGGAGGCCAACCGCATCCTCGAGGAGGCGCGCGACCGCGCCCAAGCCATCGCGAGCGAGCAGGAGATCGTGAAGCTGGCGGAGAGCCAGGCCGCGGAGATCCTGGACAACGCCAGGTCCCGCGAGCGCGAGATCAGGCTCGGCGCTGAGGACTACGCCGACGAGATGCTCGCCAACCTCGAGGTGAACCTGGGTAAGCTCCTCACAGCCGTGCAGCGCGGCAGGGACCGCCTCCAGGGCAAGGTAGGGGGTCCCGGCGGGGGAGGCCAGCGAGGGTGACCACCGAGACATACCCTGTCGACCTCGGCGCCCTGCTCGACGAGTTGGGCGCCGAGCGCGTGATAGAGGACGAGGTCGAGCTCGCGGAGTTCACGGTGGGCGACGTCACCTTCGTCCCCGAGGGACCCGCCGCTTTCGGCGTCTCTCTCACGAACACCGGGGCGGGCGTCGTGGGTGACGGCTGGGTGCGCGAGGCGGTTCGGACCGAGTGCTCTCGATGCCTCGTGCCGTGCTCCCTGGAGCTGGCTGGGACGTTCGAGGCGTTCTACGTGCGGCCGGGACAGGAGGAGGGCATCCCCGAGGAGCAGGAGTACGAGGTCATCCGGGAGGGCCGGGTCGACCTGGGGCCGGCGCTGCGCGCCGCCCTGGCCATCGAAGCGCCCTTCGCGCCGCTCCACGACCCGGAGTGCGCGGGCATCTGCCCGACGTGCGGCGCCGACCGCAACGTCGAGACCTGCTCCTGCCCGGAGGAGGCTCGCCCCGACAACCCCTTCGCGGTGCTTCAGCGCATCCTCCCGGAGCGGCAAGGAGCGGGGGCCGGCGGCGGCGGGCAGGGAGGGACGGACGAACCGCACGGCGACTGACCCGAGCCGCATCCCGACCACGTCTCCGCTTGGTCCGGCCGCGACCGCCTGTGGTATCATCCTCGTCCGTGTCCCGACTGAAGGTCCACGCCGGCCAGAGGCCGAGCGATCCCGTGAAGAGAGGTCCGAGGATCATGCCCGTCCCCAAGAGGAAGACGTCCCGCGCCGTCCGCGACGCCCGCAGGGCCACGCACCGCCTCGAAGGTCCGGGGCTCTCGGTCTGCCCCCAGTGCCGACAGCCCAAGCTGCCCCACCGCGTCTGCCCCGAGTGCGGGTATTACAACGGCAAAGAGGTCATAGAGACCGAGTAGCGCGCTAGCGGGCGCCGCACGGCGCGGCGCAAGGGGGGGAGGCCAGGCGCGTGCTGGAGGGCTTCTTCAAGCCGCGTTCCGTCGCCGTGGTCGGTGCAGCCCGGGAAGAGGGCAAGGTCGGCCACATCGTGTTCGACAACCTCCTGTCCGCCGGCTTCATCGGGCCGGTGTATCCGGTGAACCCCCGCGCGGCCGAGATCCACGGGCACGCCACCTATCCGACACTCGCGTCGCTGCCCCGACCTCCCGACCTCGCCGTCATCGTGGTCCCGGCCGCGTCCGTGCTCAACGTGGTCGAGGAGTGCGGGCGGCTCGGAGTGCCGGCCGCCGTCGTGATCTCGGCCGGCTTCAAGGAGAGCGGGCCCGAGGGCGGCGCTCTCGAGCGCGATCTCGTCCGCGCCGCACGCGCCGGCGGGGTGCGGATCCTCGGCCCGAACTGCCTCGGCCTGATCTCGACCGCCGCTTCGCTGAACGCGTCGTTCGCCCGCGGGATGCCGCCCGCGGGCTCGATCTCCTTCATGTCGCAGTCCGGCGCCTTGGGCACGGCCATCCTGGATTGGGCCCAGGGGCGCGGCGTGGGCCTGGCCGACTTCGTCTCCCTGGGCAACAAGGCCGACCTGGACGAGACCGACCTGCTGAGGGCGTGGCGGGACGAGGAGGACACGAACGTCGTCGTCGCCTACCTGGAATCCGTGGCCGACGGGCGGTCGTTCGTGGAGGCCGCCGCCGACCTCGTCGCGGTCAAGCCGCTGCTCGCGCTCAAGTCGGGGACGTCGGACGCCGGCGCCCGCGCGGTCTCGTCGCACACCGGCAGCCTGGCCGGCTCCCGCACGGCGTACGACGCCGCCTTCCTCAAGGCGGGCGTGATCCAGGCCGGCAGCGTCCAGGAGCTGTTCGACCACGCGCTGGGCTTCGCGACCCAGCCGTTGCCGTCCTCGCGGGGCGTGGCGATCCTGACCAACGCCGGCGGCCCCGCCGTCATGGCGACGGACGCCTGCGACCGCGTCGGCGTCGCGGTCGCGTCCCTGGACCACTCGACCATCGACACGCTGCGCGCGTCCCTCCCGCCTGCCGCCGCGCTGTACAACCCCGTCGACGTGCTGGGCGACGCCGGGCCGGAGCGCTACGCGGCGGCGGCGGAGGCGCTGGTGGCCGACGACGACGTCGGCGCCCTGCTGGTCATCCTCACGCCGCAGGCGATGACGGACGCTCCGGGGACGGCACGCGCCGTGTCGCGAGTGGCACGGGAGAGCGGTATCACGACGCTGACCTGCTTCATGGGGGACCCGTCGGTGGAGGAGGCCCGTGCCCTCCTGAGGGACGCCGGTATCCCGGACTTCCCGTTCCCCGAACGCGCCGTCGCGACACTGGCCGCGATGCAGCGCTACCGCGACCACCTGGTCGAGCCGCGACCCGAGGAACCGGCGGTCGCCGGCGACAAGGAGGCCGTGCGCGCGGTGCTGTCCGGCGGCGGCACGGACGGGCACTCCTTCATCACGGGGGAGACGGCGGCGAGCGTGGCCGCCGCCTACGGCATCCCGGTCCCGGAGGGTGCGGCGGCGGCGGACGTAGGCGAGGCGACGCGCGTCGCCGAGCGCATCGGGTACCCGGTCGCGGTCAAGGTCGACAGCCCCGACATCCTCCACAAGTCGGACATCGGGGGCATCCGGCTGGGGGTGGCCGACGCGGAGGAGCTCGCGGAGGCCTACGAGGACGTCCTGGCGCGCGCACAGCGGCACATGAGGGAGGCCGTGGTGCGCGGCGTCCACGTCCAGAGGATGACCCCGCCGGGGCGCGAGGTCATCATCGGGGTCAACCGCGACCCCCAGTTCGGGCCGCTGCTCATGTTCGGCCTGGGAGGCATCTACGTGGAGGTCTTGCGCGACGTGACCTTCCGCCTCTGCCCCGTCTCGATCCGCGACGCCCACCGCATGATCAGCGAGATCCGCGCTTTCGGCCTGTTGCGTGGAGCGAGGGGAGAGCCTCCCGCGGACCTGGACGCGATCGCAGAGGCGATCGTCCGCGTCTCCGCCCTGGTCATGGACTTCCCCGAGATCGTAGAGCTCGACATCAACCCGCTCATGGCGCTCCCGAAGGGATCGGGCGCCGTCGCGGCGGACGTTCGTATCGGCGTCTCTACCGAGGAGGCGGCAGGATGAGGACCGTTATCGTCGCATCGACCAGACCCTATTCGGGCAAGAGCGGGGTGTGCCTCGCGCTCATCCGCGAGCTCTCCGACCGCGGGGAGGCTGTGGGCTACTTCAAGCCCTTCGGAACGATGCCTGTGACCGTGGACGGCACTCTCACCGACGCCGACGCCGCCTACATCAATTCCACCCTCCGTCAGCCGGCCCCGAGGGCCGACGTGTGCCCGATGGTCCGCACGCGCTCGATGATCGACGACGTCACGGAGGGCCGCGCCGGCAACGTGCCCGAGCGGGTCCGAGAGGCCTTCGACCGGTGTGCCGCCGACCGGGACGTGATGGTCGTCGAAGGCCCGTCGGACGTGTTCGAGGGCCGCGCGGTCCAGCTTTCCGCCTGCCAGCTCTCGGATCTGCTCGAAGCGCGGGTGCTGCTGATCGACAAGCCCGAGCGTGCGGACCTCCCCGACGGTGTGCTCGGAGCGCTGGACTGCCTTGGCGAGCGGCTCGGCGGCGTGCTGTACAACTGGGTGCGAGAGTCCGACATCGGCTTCTTCCGCGACCACGTCGCGCCCTTCCTCGGGTCGTGCGGCGTGCGGGTCTTCGGCGTGCTGCCGCAGGACCCGCTGCTCTCCTCGGTTCGGGTCACCGAGATAGCCGAGGACCTCGGCGCCACGGTGCTCTCCGCCGAGGACCGCCTCGAGGAGCACGTCGAGACGTTCATGGTCGGCGCGATGGGGCAGGACAAGGCGCTGCGCTTCTTCAGGCGCAGGGGCCGCAAGGCGGTCATCACGGGCGGCGACCGCGCCGACGTCCAGCTGGCCGCGCTCGAGACGTCCACCCGCTGCCTCATCCTCACCGGGAACCTGCCGCCCAGCCCGCTCGTGCTCGCCCGCGCCGAGGACCTCGGGGTACCCATGCTGCTCGTGGACATGGATACGCTCGCGGCCGTCGAACGCATGGAGCGCCTCATGGGGCGGGCTCGCCTACGCGACCCCGAGAAGGCTGGTAGAATACGCCGGATGCTCCTCGAGGGCACCCCGTTCGAAGAGATGCTCTCGGAGCTGACGCGCCCATGAGGGGGAGCCCGGCCCGGAAGGACGGCCGGTCCGCGTACCCGACGCCCTGGAGAGGGGCCCGATGACCTCAGGACGGCCGGTGACGGTCGCTGTGGACGCGGTGGGCGGCGACGAGGCCCCCGCCGCCGTCCTGGCCGGGGTCACGGACGCCCTGGAAGCCGACCCCGCCCTCACCGTCGCGCTCGTCGGGCCCGAGGGGGTCGTGGCACCGTTCGAGGACGGGAACGAGCGCCTTCTCGCGGTCGCGGCCGAAGAGGTCATCGGGATGGACGAGCAACCCGCGGCGGCGGTCCGCGCCAAGAAGGCCTCCTCCATCGTGGTGGGCTGCCGACTGGTCGCCGAGGGGGTGGCGCAGGCGTTCTTCTCTGCGGGGAACACCGGAGCCGCGATGACGGCAGCGACCCTGGTCATGGGCCGTGTCGAAGGTGTGGCCCGTCCTGCCATCGCCGCGGTGATCCCCGCGTCCGACCGCCCGGTCGTGCTGCTCGACGTCGGGGCGCAGGCCGACGCCAAGCCGGAGAACCTCGTGCAGTTCGCGCACATGGGCGCCGCGTACGCGGACATCGTCCTCGGCGCGGTCAACCCGAGGGTCGCCCTCCTCAACATCGGCGAGGAGCCGTCGAAGGGCTCTTCGCTCACGAAGGCGGCCTACGAGCTGATGAGCGCGCAGGTGCCGGGCTTCATCGGCAACGCGGAGGGGCGGGACATCCCCGCGGGGCGGGCGGACGTGATCGTCACCGATGGCTTCACCGGCAACGTGTGCCTCAAGCTCCTCGAGGGGCTCGCCAAGTCGCTCCTGTCGCAGGTGCGCGACGCTATGACGGCCAACCTGCCCGGCAAGGTGGCGGCGAGCGTGCTGAAGCCCTCGCTGCGGCGGCTCAAGGAGCGCATCGACCCGGACACCTACGGCGGCGCCCCGCTGCTCGGGGTCGCCGGCGTGTGCATAATCGGCCACGGGAGCTCAGGGCCCAGAGCCGTCTCCTCGGCGTTGCGCGTCGCCGCCCAGGCGGTTCGAGGGGACCTCCCCGGCCGCATCTCCGAGGCCGTCTCCGAAGCCGGCTGAGCACGCGCCGCCGCTTCCTTTGCCCGCCTGGGACGAACGTGTACACTACACGGAACCTCGTGCCCCACGGCCGCCCCGCCGCCCGTCGGGCGACCCGTCGCGGAGGAGAGACGCGCATCCAGTGACGCACGCCGCAATCATCGGTGTGGGCTCATACCTGCCATCCCGCCGGCTCACCAACGCGGACCTGGAGCGCATGGTCGAGACCTCCGACGAGTGGATCGTGACCCGGACCGGCATCCGGGAACGGCGCCTCGCCGAGGAGGGGCAGGCGACCAGCGACCTGGCCGCCGAGGCGGGCACCGCCGCGCTGGCCGATGCCGGCGTGTCCCCCGACGAGGTCGACCTGCTCGTCGTCGGCACCTCCAGCCCCGACATGGTGTTCCCCTCCAGCGCGTGCCTCGCCCAGGTCAAGATGGGTCTACGCTGCGCCGCGCTCGACGTCAACGCCGCCTGCACCGGATTCGTCTACGCGCTGCACCACGGCACGGCCGCCATCGAGTCGGGCCGAGCGCGCACGGTGCTCGTGGTGGGCGCCGACGCCCTCACGCGCCACTTGGACTTCGACGACCGCTCCACCTGCGTGCTCTTCGGTGACGGCGCTGGAGCGGTGGTGCTGCGCGCGTCGGAGGAGCCCGGTGTGCTGGGCATCGCGCTCGGCGCCGACGGAGGCGGCGCCGAGATGCTCAAGATCCCCGCGGGGGGTTCCGCTTTGCCGTGCACGACCGAGCGTTGCGAGCAGGGGCTCCAGTACGTCAAGATGGCCGGGAACGAGGTCTTCAAGTTCGCCGTGCGCGTGATCCCGAAGGTCACCAACGAGGCGCTCGCGGCCTCGGGGCTCAGTCCCGCCGACATGCGGTGGCTCATCCCGCACCAGGCCAACCAGCGCATCCTCGACACCGTGGCCGAGCGTCTCGGCGTCCCCTCCGCCTGCGTCTTCTCCAACGTCTCGATGCTCGGCAACACGTCGGCGGCCTCGATACCTCTGGCTATCGACGAACTGTATACTGGCGGCGACCTTGTGCCTGGGGACGTCCTCGCGCTGGTCGGCTTCGGGGCCGGCGTGACCTGGGGAGCGGCGGTCGTCCGATGGACGAGGGGCGCCTCGGCTCGGTCGGCCGTGTCGGTGCTGAACGGGGCCGATGCCGCCTCCCACCCGGTCAAGGGATCACCGAGCAAGGAGGCATAGACCGGATGGCCCTCACCACGCGGCTCACGAGGCTCCTCGGGATCGAGCACCCGATCATCCAGGGCGGGATGGCCTGGACGGCCACGGCCGAGCTGTCCGCCGCCGTGAGCGAAGCCGGGGGCCTGGGGATCATCGGCGCCGGCCATATGCCCACCGAGTTGCTGCGCGAGCAGCTGCGCACGGCGAAGGCGCTCACGTCCAAGCCCTTCGGGGTGAACCTCATGCTCCTGACGCCGCACATCGACGAGCTCGTCCGGCTGGTGCTGGACGAGCGCGTGCCCGTTGTGACCACCGGCGCCGGCAACCCCGGCCCCTACATGCCGGCCCTGAAGGAGGCGGGCATAAAGGTCCTGCCGATCGCGCCGTCCGTGGCACTCGCCAGGCGGCTCGAGCGGATGGGCGCGGACGCGATCATCGGCGAGGGCATGGAGGCCGGCGGGCACATCGGAGAGCTCACCACGATGGTCCTGACCCCGCAGCTCGCCGATGCCGTGGAGGTCCCCGTCGTCGCCGCCGGCGGCATCGCCGACGGGCGCGGCATCGCGGCGGCTTTCGCGCTGGGAGCGGAGGGCGTGCAGGTGGGCACGCGCTTCATGTGCGCAGCAGAGTGCACCATCCACGCGTCTGTGAAGGAGCGCGTGATCAAGGCGAAGGACCGCGACACGGTGGTCACCGGGTACTCGACGGGGCACCCGGTGCGCGTGATCAAGAACAGGCTCTCGCGCATGATCGAAGAGCTCGACCGCTCCAACAAGCCGGAGGAGATCGAGGAGCTGGGCACGGGCAAGCTCGCACTGTGCATGCGCGAGGGCGACCTGGAGATGGGCAGCATCATGGCGGGACAGTGCGCAGCGATGGTGGACCGCGTGCAGCCCGCCGCGGAGATCGTCCGCGAGATGCTGGCGGAAGCCGAGGTCGTGATGGGTCGCCTCGGCGGCTCTGCGCGCTGAGGGGGCGCGGATGCCTCCTCGCGACGTCGCCTTCGTCTTCCCCGGACAAGGCTCCCAGCGGCGGGGCATGCTCGACGCCCTTCCGCCCGTGGACGCTCTCGACAGGCTGCTCGACGCCGCGGAGGCACTCACGGGGCTGGAGCTGCGCGCCGTGGCGCTCCTCGGGAGCGAGGAGGACCTGGCGGACACGCGCGTGGCGCAGCCGCTGCTCTATCTCGCCGACTGGGCGTGGGGTGCCGCGCTCCTCGAGGCCAACGTGACCCCGGCGGCACTGGCCGGCCACAGCCTCGGGGAACTGGCCGCCCTCGCGCTCGCCGGTGTCTACTCCGTGGAGGCGGGGCTCCAGCTCGTGGCGGAGCGCTCGCGTCTCATGGCTGCCGCCGCAGCCGGGTCGGCCGGGGGGATGGCGGCCGTCCTCGGGATGGAGGCCGAGACGGTCGCGTACGCCGTCGCCGACATCCCCGGGGTCTGGGTCGCCAACGACAACGCTCCGGGGCAGGTCGTGCTCTCCGGCACGCACGAGGGCCTCGAGGCCGCCACGAAGGGGCTCACCGAGGCGGGAGCGCGCAAGGTCGTGCCCCTCAAGGTCGCCGGGGCGTTCCACTCGCCGCTCATGCAGCCCGCGGGTGACGCGTTCGCCGAGGTCCTGGCCGCCACTTCCTTCGCAGACGCGCTCTGGCCGGTCGTGCAGAACGCCGACCCTGTGCCGACACGCGACGGGACCGAGATACGAGCGCGTCTCGCCGAGCAGATCACCGCCCCCGTGCACTGGACGGACACGATGGCGGCTCTGCGGCGGGCCGGCGCGGCCGTGCTGGTCGAGGCGGGGCCCGGTGGGGTACTGAAGGGCCTCGCCCGACGCGTCGAGGGCCTGGAGGCCGTGTCCGTCGAGGACGGCGGTCTGGAGGCGGTCGTGGCCAAGGTGGGAGCATGAGCGAGGGGGCGAAGGCAGTGGGAGGATCCCTGGAGGGCAGGGTCGCGTTGGTGACGGGCGCCTCCGGCGGCATCGGCGCCGCCGTCGCGTCCGCGCTCGCCCGTGAGGGCGCGGCCGTGGCGCTGCACTACGGCTCCAATCGCGGCGCGGTCGAGGAGCTTGCCGCCGCGATCGGCCGCGAGACCGGAGGCAAGACCTCGGCGCGCCTCCATGCCCTGCAGGCCGACATCT
Source organism: Coriobacteriia bacterium (assembly GCA_014859305.1). NCBI lineage: Bacteria > Bacillati > Actinomycetota > Coriobacteriia > Coriobacteriia bacterium. Next base: position 10,943 of record JACUUM010000015.1, on the reverse strand, counting down.
CGGATCCCGCCCAGTGCGCAGAGCTGGTCGAGGGGACGGTCTCGACCTTCGGGCGCATCGACGTGCTCGTCAACAACGCGGGCGTCACGCGCGACGGGCTGCTCGTGCGCATGAGCGACGACGACTGGGACGTGGTGCTGGACACGAACCTCCGCGGCGCGTTCGCCTGCACCCGAGCGGCCGCGCGGCACATGATGAAGGCGCGTGCAGGAAGCATCGTCAACGTCTCGTCGGTCGTAGGCGTCGTCGGCAACGCCGGACAGGCGAACTACGCCGCCTCCAAGGCGGGTCTGATAGGGCTGACCAAGTCCGTCGCCCGGGAGCTCGCCCCCCGGGGCGTCCGCTGCAACGCCGTGGCTCCCGGCTTCATCGCGACGCCGATGACCGACTCGCTGCCCGACAAGGTCAAGGACGCGGCCCTGGCCGGAGTGGCCATGCGCCGCTTCGGCTCGCCGGACGAGGTGGCCGCCGCCGTCGCCTTCCTCGCCTCCGACGCGGCGGCCTACGTGACGGGGCAGGTCCTCGCTGTCGACGGGGGGATGACGTTCGCGTAGTATCGCTATCCGACCCTGGCGGGGCGGGAGAGGAGGTGTATGTGGCGCATGGATCGTGAGGAGATCATGGACAAGGTGCGAGACGTCGTCACCGAGCAGCTCAACGTGGAGGAGGACGACGTCACCGAGGACGCGGCCTTCATCGACGACCTCGGGGCGGACTCGCTCGACATCGTCGAGCTCGTCATGGCGCTCGAGGAGACCTTCGGCATCTCCATCCCCGACGAGGAGGCCGAGAACATCAAGACCGTCGGCGACGCGGTGGACTACATCCAGGCCAACGCGTAGCGCGCATGCCGGCTTGAAGGCCGGCCGGGTGCACGAGCCCGGCCGGCCGAACGACCCCGGGGAGGACGACGCCCGCGTGGAGATGCCATCCCTGACGATCGGAGAGCTCACCGCCCGCCTGCCGATAGTGCAGGGCGGCATGGCGGTACGCATCTCGATGGCGCCCCTGGCCTCCGCCGTCGCCGAGGCGGGCGGGATCGGGCTGATCGCCGGTTCCGGGCTGGAACCCGACGAGCTGGGCGCCGAGGTCCGCTCGGCGCGAGAGGCCAGCCAGGGCATCGTCGGCGTCAACGTCATGGTCGCGGTCCGCAAGTTCAAGGACCTCGTCCAGCGCGCCATCGCCGAGGGGGCGCAGCTCGTGGTCGCCGGTGCGGGGTTCTCCCGCGATGTGTTCGAATGGGGCCGCTCGGCGGGCGTACCCGTCGTCCCCATCGTCGGATCCGAACGGGTCGCGAAGCTGGCGCAGCGCTTCGGAGCTTCCGCGGTGGTCGTCGAGGGGGTGGAGGCGGGAGGCCACCTCGGCACCAGCGAGCCCCTGAGGGAACTCCTGCCCAGGATCGTCGAGGCCGTCCGGATCCCGGTGATCGGGGCGGGAGGCATCGTCACCGGCGCCGACATCAAGGAGACGCTCGACCTCGGCGCCGCGGGGGTGCAGATCGGGTCGCGGTTCGCCGCGACAGTGGAGTCCTCGGCGTCGGAGGCGTTCAAGCGCATGTACGTGGAGGCAGGCGAGGACGACATCGTCCTCGTGAAGAGTCCCGTGGGGCTTCCCGGCCGAGCGCTGCGCAACCCCTTCATCGAAGGTCTCGAACGGGACGAGTACCCGAGGATCGAGCGGTGCGTCGCCTGCCTCAAGGAGTGCGGCAAGGACTACTGCATCATCGACCGGCTGGTCCGCGCCCAGAAGGGCGACGTGACGACCGGGCTGGTCTTCGCCGGGTCCTCGGCGGCGCGCGTGCGCGACGTGCCGCCCGTCTCGGAGCTGATGGAGCGCCTCGTCTCCGAGTACGGCGAGGCGTGCGCCGCGGAGGCGACCGCGGGAGGGGAGGCGTAGGTGAGGCGCGTGGCCGTCACGGGCCTGGGGGCCGTCAGCCCCGTCGGCGTGGGCGTCGAGAGCATGTGGACGTCGCTGGTCGCCGGGCACTCCGGGATCCACCCGCTCACGCACTTCGACGTCTCCGAGTACACCACGCGCTTCGGCGGGTACATCGACGACTTCGACCCCTCCGAGGTGGTCGACCGCAAGGAACAGCGGCGCATGTCACGTTTCCAGCAGTTCGCCATGGTCGCCGCAGACGAAGCCATCCGCGACGCCGGGCTGGATACGCCCTTCGCCGAACCGGAACGGGTCGGCGTGATCGTCGGGTCCGGCATCGGCGGGCTCATGACGCTGGAGGAGCAGCACAGCGTCCTCATCGAGCGGGGTCCCTCCCGCGTCACCCCCATGCTCGTCCCGATGATGATCGTGGACCTCGCCGCGGGGCAGATCTCGATACGGTGGGGCGCCAAGGGCGTCAACTACGCCCCGGTCTCGGCCTGCTCCACGTCCAACCACGCGTTCGGCGAGGCTGCCGAGGCGATCCGTCGAGGAGCCGCGGACGTGGTGATCGCCGGCGGGTTCGACTCAGGGATCACGCCGCTCGGGCTCGCGGGCTTCTGCGCAGCGCGCGCTCTCTCCACGCGGAACGAGGACCCGGCCGGCGCCTCTCGTCCGTTCGACGCCGGCCGCGACGGCTTCGTGATGGGCGAGGGGGGCGGGGTGCTCGTACTGGAGGAGCTCGAGCATGCGCGCGCACGCGGCGCCAAGCTCCGGGCCGAGGTCCTCGGCTATGCGGCGACCGCGGACGCCTACCACATCACGGCACCGGCGCCGGACGGCGACGGTGCCGTGCGCTCCATGCGCGGCGCCCTGGAACAGGCCGGGCTGGCCCCCGGCGACATCGGCTACATCAACGCCCACGGAACGTCCACGGAACAGGGCGACGTCGGGGAGACCAACGCGATCAAGGCGGTCTTCGGCACCCACGCGCCACCCATCTCGTCCACCAAGTCGATGACGGGCCACCTGCTCGGAGGCGCCGGGGCGATCGAGGCGGTCGCTTCGGTCCTGGCGATCGAGCGCGGCGTCCTGCCCCCCACCATCAACCTCACCGACCCGGACCCCGCCTGCGACCTCGACTACGTCGCCAACACGGCACGCGGCACGCGCGTCTCGGCGGTCATGAGCAACTCCTTCGGTTTCGGCGGGCACAACGCCACGATCGTCCTCTCCCGGATGTGAGGTGAGCCGCGTGCCTGCCCGCGAACGTAGCGTCCGACCGGCCGAGGAGGTCGCGATCCGGCAGGCGGAGGCCGTCATCGGTCACGTCTTCGCCGACCCGGCGCTGCTGGCCACCGCGCTCACTCATCCGTCGCACGTCTCGGACCCCGTCGAAGCGATGGCCTTCCAGCGTCTCGAGTTCCTCGGCGACTCGGTGCTGGACCTCGTGGTGGTCGAGGAGCTGTTCCGTCGCTTCCCCGACGCGCCGGAGGGCGACCTCACGAAGCTGAAGGTGACGCTGGTCAGCGGCCCCACGCTCTCGCAGGTCATGCGCGAGACGGACCTGGGGGAGCTCGTCGTGCTCGGCGTCTCGGAGATGCGCACGGAGGGCCGCGGGATGACCTCGGCCCTGGCGGACTGCTTCGAGGCGGTCATCGCGGCGCTGTACCTGGATGCAGGGCTGGCCGCCGTGAAGGCGTTCGTGCTGCCCGCGCTGTCCTCGCGCGTGGAAGCGGGACCCGAGGGAGCCGGCGTCGAGCACCCCAAATCCGCGCTGCAGGAGCTCGCGCAGGCCACGCGTCGCGCTCCCGTCTACGAGACCCTCGCCGAAGAGGGCCCGCCGCACGAACGATGGTTCACCGTGCGGGTGCTGCTCGACGGCGAGGCGCTCGGGGAGGGCGGTGGGCGCTCGAAGAAGGAAGCCGAGATGAACGCCGCGGCGGCCGCTCTGGAGCGCCTGCGTGAGCGCGGGTGAGGTGGTAGAATCCTCCTCGCGCGGAGGCCGCTCGCCCGCAGGCACGCCGTGCGAGACCCGCAGACGGCATCGTCCCCGGGAGAGGTCCGCGTGCACCTGAAGTCCCTCACACTCAAGGGGTTCAAGTCCTTCGCGGACCGCAGCAAGCTCGCCCTGGAGCCCGGCGTGACGGTCGTCGTCGGTCCGAACGGTTCGGGCAAGTCGAACATCTCCGACGCGGTCCTGTGGGTGCTGGGCGAACAGTCCGCCAAGTCGCTGCGCGGCACCTCGATGGAGGACGTGATCTTCGCCGGCTCCTCGGCCAGGCAGGCGGTGGGCGTGGCCGAGGTCGACCTCGTGCTGGACAACGCGGACCACGCTCTCCCACTGGAGTTCGCCGAGGTCACGATCACCCGGCGCATGTTCCGCAACGGCGAGAGCGAGTACCTGCTCAACGGCACGCCGTCCCGCCTCATGGACATCCACGACCTCCTGCACGATTCCGGCCTCGGCCGCGACACCCACTCGATCATCAGCCAGGGACGCCTGGAGGAGGTGCTCAACTCGCGGCCCGAGGACCGCCGGACACTCATCGAAGAAGCCGCCGGCGTGCTGAAGCACAAGAAGCGCAAGGAACGCGCGCTCCGCAAGCTCTCCGCGACGGATGCGCACGTGATGCGGGCCAAGGACGTCCTGGTGGAGATAGAGCGGCAGTTGCGGCCGCTCGAGCGCCAGGCGTCGCGCGCGACCGAGCACGCCGAGCTCGCCGAGGAGCTCGGCGAGCTCGAGGTCGCCCTCGCCGTCGACGAGCTGCGCGCGCTGCAGGCGCGCTGGGACGGGGTCCTGAAGCGCGAGAGGGAGGCGGACGCGGCCGTCGAGCTCGCCCGCTACCGGCTCATCGAGAAGGAGCGCGAACTCGAGAAGTTCCAGTCGCTGCTGGAGGAGAAGGGGCTGTTCGTCGGCGACCTCTCCGAGCAGCGGCGGCGCCTGCAGTCGGTCCTGGAGCGCCTGAACTCCGGACTGCTGCTGCTCGAGGAGAAGGGCAAGCACCTCGTCGAGCGCCTCTCCGAACTGCGCCAGAAGCTCCACCATTCCCAGTCGCGCTCGACCGCCCGGTCCTCGGAGCTCGAACGCCTCACCGAGGAGCGGTCCGCGGCCGACGCGCGGCTCAAGGCGCTGTACACGGCGCTGTCCGAGGTGCGGCGCGAGGCCGAGGCCGTCAAGAAGGAGCGGCTCGCGGCTGAGGAGGCCCTCAACGCGGTCAACGGCGAGCTGCGCCGCACGCGCAAGGAGGTCGACGACGCACGAGCCGATCTCGCGAAGCTGGAGCAGGCCCTGTCCGCATACGGCCTCGAGGACCGGCTGCTCGTCGAGCGCGGCGAGGCGGTGCGCTCGCAGAGGTCCTCGACCGCGGCGGCGCTGTCGGGCCGTCGCGGCAAGCTCGAGCAGACCGAGGCGGCGCTGGCGCGAACCCGCAAGGAATCGGCTCTGGCGGCCTCGGACGTGGACAGGCGGGTGCGCGTGCTCGAAGCGCGCCGCCGCGACCTCGAGGAGCGCCGCGAGCGGCTGGCCGAGGTGCGTGCCGAGGTGCGTGCCCTCGAGGAGGTCGACCGCGCCTTCGCCACCGCTTCTCCCGCCATGGCCTGGGCGCTGTCGAAGCAGCGCGAGATACCCGGCTTCCTCGGGCCGCTGGCCGAGCTCATCAGCGCGGAGGAGCCGCACGAGCGGCTCGTCGAGCAGGCGCTCGGCCCCGACCTGTTCTGCCTCGTGGTGGAGGACCGGTCCTCGGCGGCCGAGCTGGCCGGGATGCTCAGGGCGAACGACGCCGGCGACGTCTCGATACTGCCGCTGGCCGGTCTCGTGCCCCTGTGTCCCGAAGGCGCCGGCGAGCCCCTCGCCGCCGCGGTCTCCTGCGATGCCCGGATGCGTCCCGCCGTGGAGGCGCTCCTCGGCGACGTCTTCGTCCTGCCCACCCTGGCCGACTCCCTCTCGGCCGCGCAGGAGCGGCCCGGACCGCGGTACGCCTCCGCCGACGGCGCACTGGTCTTCCCGTCGGGGAAGGTCGCCCTCGCGCCCGCCGGCGACAGCAGCACCGGGGTGCTCACGCGTAAGCGGCGCATCAACGAGCTCAGGGACGAGTCGGCCGCCGTCGAGGCGGCCGTGGGCGAGGCCGAGGCCGTGGCCGCCGCCGCCGAGGAGGCGCTCGACGCGGCGCAGCAGGACGCCCTCGAGCTCGGCCAGCGTCTCGCGGCCCTGACGGGCGAGCGCGACTCGCTCCGTGACGACGTCGGCCGCGTCGAGCAGGCCCTCACCGGCCTCGACGCAGAAGCCCGGTCGGTGGCGGACCGGCTCGCCGCCCTGCGCTCGCGCTCAGCGAAGGAGGCGCCGGGCAAGGCCGCCCTCGCCGAGAGGATCGCCTCGGCGGAGGCTCGCATCGAGGAGCTGGAGGAGCAGTCCGTCCGACGGCGCGACGAGCGCGACGGCCGCTTCAGGGAGGAGGCGGCCATCGCGACGAAGCTCTCGAGCTGCCAGGTCGACATCGCCACGGTCTCGGAGCGCGAGGTGCACCTGAAGCGCCAGGTGGCGACGATAACGGCCGAGCTCGCGGAGCTCGCCGCCACCGCAGGGCAGTCCCGCCGTACGGAGGAGGGGCTCGAACTGCTGCGGGAGCGCATCCAGCCCGTGCACGACCTCTACGCCGCGCTGCTGCAGCGGGCGGAGCACTGGGCGCTGAAGCTGCGCGACCGGGCCCGCTTCGAGCAGGCCGACTCCGAGTCGCTGCGCGAGACGATCCATTCGGCCCAGGAGGCGGTGAAGGCGGTCCAGGCCGAGATCGACGAGGCCTCGGGCGCGATGAACCGCGTACAGGTGGAGAAGGGCCAGCTCGAGGTGCAGGTGACGGCGGCGGTCGGCCGGATCGTGGACGGCCTCGGCGTTCCGCTGGAGCGGGCGCTGGCCGCCGAGCCGCTCGAGGACAGGGCGCTGACGCTGGATGCCGCACACCGGCTGCGGAAGCGCATCGCCAACCTCGGGCCGGTGAACGCCGTGGCGGTGGAGGAGTACGAGACCCTCAAGGGGCGGCGGGAGTTCATCGCCTCGCAGGTCGAGGACCTGGTCGCGAGCCGCCAGGCGCTCCAGCGCGTCGTCGGCGCCATCGACCGGAAGGTCCGAGACCTCTTCCTGGCGACCTTCGAGGAGGTCGACCGCAACTTCCAGGAGGTCTTCGCAGCGCTCTTCCCCGGCGGGCGCGCCTCCCTTCACCTCACCGAACCCGACGACCCCGAGACCACCGGCGTCGAGGTCGTCGCGCAGCCGGTGGGTAAGAAGCTCGCCAAGATGTCGCTGCTCTCCGGCGGCGAGAAGTCGCTCACCGCGCTGGCGCTGCTGTTCGCCGTCTACCGGACCCGCCCCTGCCCTTTCTACATCCTGGACGAGGTCGAGGCGGCGCTCGACGACACGAACCTGCGCCGCTTCATCGCGTTCGTGGACGGGATGCGCTCGATGACCCAGGTCGTCATCGTCACGCATCAGAGGCGGACGATGGAGATGGCCGACGTGCTCTACGGTGTCTCGATGCAAGCCGACGGCGTGAGCAAGGTCGTCAGCCAGAAACTCGACCGCACTCGTTCGGTGGAGGAATCGACGGATGAACCGGCCGTGGTTTAGGCGCGTTGCCGAGGGGCTGACGCGCACCCGCGACCAGCTCTCCGGTCAGTTCAACGTGCTCCTGCGACGCGGCCCCGACCTCGACGAGGAGTTCTGGAGCGACCTCGAGGACGTCCTCATCGGCGCCGACATGGGAGTGAGCGCCGTCGGCGAGATGGTCGACGAGCTGCGGGACCAGGCCGCGCGTCACGCGCTGCCCGACGCGGAGTCGGTCATCACCCACCTCGCCGGCGAGATCGCAGGCGAGCTGGACGTGCCGGGCCAGGACTTCCTCTCCGCCGGCGAGCCCGTGGTGGTGCTCGTCGTCGGCGTGAACGGCACCGGCAAGACGACGACCGTGGGCAAGCTCGCCCACCAGGCCGCGGGCGAGGGCAGAAGCGTCCTGGTCGGCTCGGCCGACACCTTCAGGGCAGCCGCGATCGAACAGCTCGACGTCTGGGCGGACCGCGCCGGGGTGCCGGTCGTGCGTGCCGGGCGCGGAGCCGACCCCGCGGCTGTCGCGTTCGACACCGTGTCGCGCGCCAACGCCGAGCGCCCGGACCTGACACTGGTCGACACCGCGGGCAGGCTGCACACCTCCGCCGACCTCATGGCCGAGCTCCAGAAGGTCCAGCGGGTCGCGGCCTCCAGGAGCGACCTGCCCGTGAGGACGCTGCTCGTGATGGATGCCACGACCGGGCAGAACGGTCTCGCCCAGGCGCGCCGCTTCCACGAGGCGCTCGGGGTCGACGGCATCGCGCTCACCAAGCTGGACGGGACCGCCAAGGGGGGCATCGCCGTGGCGATCGCGCGCGATCTCGCGCTCCCGATCCTGCGCGTCGGCGTAGGGGAGGGCCCGGACGACCTCCGGCCGTTCTCCGCGGTGGAGTTCGCCGCCGCCCTGACCGCGCCGCCGGCGTGACCCGCTACCGCTCGTTCCGTCTCGGCCCGGAGCCCGAGGGCAGCCGCAAGGCTTGGCTGCTCTTCCCGCTCCTCGGGCTCTTCGTCGCCACGGTCCTGCTGTTCTTCGTCGTGTTCCGGCCTGGCGCCGTGGAAGGCTCCTCCATGGAGCCGGCGCTGCACGCCCAGGAGCGCTTCCTCGGCACCCGCGACTACTCGGCCCCGAGCAGGGGCGACGTGGTCGTCTTCGACGTCAGGGACCCTGACGACCGGAGCGTACAGCTCGTGAAGCGCGTCGTCGCGATCCCCGGCGACACCGTCTACGCGGAAGGGGACGCGGTCTGGGTCAACGGCGAGCGCGACCCCACGCACGGGGTCGACTCCGGCGAGCGGGAGCCCGTCTTCGGACCCCTCACCCTGGACGGGGAGCACGTCTTCGTGGCGGGGGACAACCGTCCTCTCGCACTGGACAGCCGCCGGTTCGGCCCGGTGCCGCGCGCGTCGATCCGGAGCCGTGTCATCGCCGTCTTCTGGCCGCCGCACCGAGTGCGCCTCGTCCGGTGACGCCCGCGACTACGACGGCGCGTTGACGGCCTCGCCGGTCCGGGCATAGCCTGAAGGACCGCGCTCCCGGAGCGCTGCGGTGCCGCCGGGACCCGACACGACACGAGGGAGTCGATGTTCCAGAACCTGACCGACCGGCTGCAGACCGTCTTCTCGAAGCTGACGGGCAAGGGGCGCCTGAGCGAGGCCGACGTCGACGCGGCGATGCGCGAGGTGCGACTCGCACTGCTCGAGGCCGACGTCAACTTCAAAGTCGTGAAGGAGTTCGTCGCCCGCGTGCGGGAGCGCGCGGTGGGCGCCGAGGTCTCCAAGAGCCTCAGTCCGGGGCAGACCGTCGTACGCATAGTCCTGGAGGAGCTCACCGCGCTGATGGGCGGCACGGAGTCACGGCTCGTGCTTTCCGGCCGCCAGCCCAGCGTGGTCATGCTGGTCGGACTGCAGGGCTCGGGCAAGACGACGATGGCCGCCAAACTCGCCAGGCACCTGGCCGGCGAGGGCAAGCGGCCCATGCTCGTCGCCTGTGATGTCTACAGGCCGGCGGCGATCGAGCAGCTCGAGACCCTCGGAGCCGAGATCGGAGTCCCCGTCTACCGCGGAGAGGGCGACGATCCGGTGAGGATCGCGCGGGAGGGGGTCCGCGCAGCGGCCTCGTCGGCCCGCGACGTCGCGGTCGTGGACACCGCGGGGCGGTTGCACGTCGACGAGGACATGATGGCCGAGGCGGCCGCCATCCGCGACGCGCTACGGCCGGACCAGGTCCTCATGGTCGTGGACGCGATGACCGGACAGGACGCGGTGAATGCGGCACAGTCCTTCGCGCAGCGGGTGGACCTCGACGGGGTCGTGATGAGCAAGCTCGACGGCGACGCCCGCGGCGGCGCCGCCCTGTCGGTGAAGGCGGTCACCGGTAAGCCGGTCAAGTTCGCCAGCGTCGGCGAGCGGCTCGACGCGCTCGAGGTCTTCCATCCCGACAGGATGGCGAAACGCATCCTCGGGATGGGGGACGTCGTCTCCCTCATCGAGCGCGCGCAGGAGAGCATCGACGAGCACGCGGCCGCCGACACGGAGGCGCGCCTCCGTGCGGGCTCCTTCACGCTCGAGGACTTCCACGACCAGCTGCGCCAGGTCCGCAAGATGGGCTCCATGCGGGAGATCCTCGGCATGCTGCCGGGCGGGGCCAAGCTCCCGGACGCCCAGGTCGACGAGCGGGCGCTGGACCGGACGGCCGCGATCATCCAGTCGATGACCCCCGCCGAGCGCGCGAAGCCCGAGGTCATCAACGGCTCCCGCCGCGAGCGCATCGCTCGCGGCTCCGGCGTCACGGTCTTCGACGTCAACCAGCTGCTCAAGCAGTTCTCGCAGGCACGGAAGATGATGAAGCAGCTCGTGGCGATGCAGGGCGGGGGGAAGGGCAAGCGGAAGGGCAAGGGCAAGAAGGGGCGGTTCGGCATGCCGGGACCCTTCCCGGGTGGCGGTTTCCCGCCCGGCGGGTTCCCGGGGGTGTGACGTCGCACGAAGCCGGAGCCCTCGTGCGTTCCGCGACGGCGCTGCACACGCCACCGGGCGTCTTTGCCGTGCATCCGGCGTTGTCGTAACATAGGCAGTCGCGTTTCGCGAAACCAGCGGCGGCGACAGCCCGACCGCGCATACGGAGGTGGAGACTTGGCAGTCAAGATCCGACTGGCCCGCGCCGGCGCCAAGAACGCGCCGTTCTACCGCGTCGTGGCCGCCGATTCGCGCTCCCCGCGCGACGGCCGCTTCATCGAGATCCTCGGCAGGTACAACCCGCGTACCGAGCCGTCGACGATCGAGATCGACCTTCAGAGGGTGGATGCGTGGCTCGCGAAGGGCGCCACGCCCAGCGAGACCGTGGCGAAGCTGATCGAGATCTCGCGCCGCCCGGAGCCGGAGGCCGCCCCCGCGGCCGAGAAGAGGCCGTCGAAGAAGGCACGGGCCAAGGCCGAGGAAGCCGCACCCGAGGAGCCCGCCGCCGAGGAGC
>JACUUM010000014.1 GCA_014859305.1 Coriobacteriia bacterium | reverse complement strand
CGGAGCCTTCGTCCCGCCCGGCGATCGGCACGAGAGGGGCGGCTTCGGGAAGCGCCTTCCCGCGAGCCTACCCGAGCGCGCCGGTGAGCGCGTTCGCGACGGCGGCGATGATCTCCTGGTCGAGGAAGGGCAGGTCGAGCCTGAGGACACGGCGTCCGTGAGCGGCGAGCGCCACCAGGTCGCCCTCGGCCTGCGCCCGGTGGAGCGCGGCGAGGGTGTAGCGCTGCCCCGGGATCGAGACGTCGTCCCGGTCGCGCACCGTCAGCAAGAGGAAGACGCCGGTGTCCGGGCCGCCCTTGTGGAGCTGCCCGCTCGAATGCAGGTAGCGAGGGCCGAGGTCGAGCACGGTGGCGTGCCCCGTCGCCGCCGAGACGGCGGCCAGTGCGTTGCGCAGTGGCGCGAGGTACCGCTCGTCCTCGGGCAGGTACGCGAGCATGGCGAAGTAGTCGCCCAGCGCGAGGCTGCCCGCCAGCGGCCGGACGGCGTCGTCCAGCGCGCCCGGCGCGCCGTCGGCCGGAGGGTCGAGGTCTCCCGCGTAGGTGACCCACACCCCGCCGAGGTCGGCGAGGGCCTGGGGCACGTCCGTGCCGTCGGCCAGGACGGCCTCCGTCGCCTTCTTCGCCTCCGCGACGTTCGGCTCGTCGAACGGGTTCACGCCGAGCAGGAAGCCTGCGAGCGCCACGCCGTTCTCCCACCTGACGAACTCCGCTCCGACGTCGAGGACGTCGCCGAGGATCAGCTGCAGGACCGGTGTCTCCGCGGCGACGGCGTGAGCCCACGCGTCCGTCTCGGTGTCGTCCGCGGTGCGCAGCACCACGACCGCGCGGTCCTGGCCGTAGCCGGTGGGCGTGCGGGGCGACTCCGGTACGGGGACGATGCCCTTGCCGTGCTTGCCGAGGGACTCGGCGACGAGCTGCTCGGCCCACAGCCCGAACGGCGCGAGCCGCTGTGGCGCGACGAGGGTCAGCTTGTCGCGTCCGGCCTCGGCCGCGTCGACCATCCAGGCGGCGAGGGCCGCCCCGGGGTTGTCCTCGGCCGGTCGCGCGCACGCCTGCTCCATCGCGTGGGCGCGTCGAACGACGGTCTCCAGGTCGACCCCGATCAGCGCGGCGGGCAGCAGCCCGAAGACCGACAGCGCCGAGAAGCGGCCGCCGACGGCACTGGGCGCCGTGACCGTCACGCGCATCCCTTCACGGGAGCGCCGCTTCTCGAGAGGGGTACCGGGGTCGGTGATCACGAGGAAGCGCTTGCCTGCGGCCAGCCGGCCCAGCTCGGCGTCGGCCCACTGGCGGAACACCGCGTACAGCGAGAGGGGCTCGGTCGTCGTGCCCGACTTGCTCGCCAGGATGAAGAAGGTCGTGCCGGCGTCCAGCCGGGCCAGCAGTTCGGAGAGTTGCGTGGGCGAGCTGGTGTCGAGCACGTGCAGCGCGGGATGCCCCGGCGCCGAGCCCAGCACCCGCGAGAAGACGAGCGGCGCCAGCGAGGAGCCGCCCATGCCGAGCAGCACGACGTCTCGCGCGCCCTCCGCTTCCAGCTGGCCGGCCAGGCTCGTGAGCAGCGGCAGGCGCGAGGGGGCCTTCTCGGCGAGGTCCGTCCAGCCCAGCCGTTGCGCGACGGCGACCTTCTGGTCGATGTCCGTCGTGAACAGCGAGGGGTCGCGCTCGCGGAGCCTGCGCACGGCGTCCGCTTCCACGAGGCGCTCTATGGAGGCCATCTCGCTCCCATCTCCTCCGGCACGCACGCTACCGATGGTACCCCAGACGCGCCGAGGAGGCTGTGACGCGGGTCAGCAGATGCGCGGGAGTTGCTCCCCCACGAGCATGTCCATGATGCGCTTCGCGCCGAAGCCGGTCTGCACGTACACCTTGCCCGCAGGGCTCTCGCCGACCTCGCCGATGACTGCGGCGTCCTCGCCGTAGGGGGCCGAGCGCATGGCGGCGAGGGCGCCCGCGGCCTGGTCGGCAGGGACGACGGCGACCATCTTGCCCTCGTTGGCCACCTGGTAGACGTCGTAGCCCAGCATCTCGCAGGCGCCGAGCACCTGCTCGCGCACGGGCACGTCCTCGTCGCGCACCGTGATCGACACGCCGGAGGCCGAGGCCAGCTCGTTGAGCGTGGAGGCGAGTCCCCCCCGGGTGGGGTCCCGGAAGCAGCGGACCCCCGGGGCGGCGGCGCGAACGGCGGCGACGAGGCCGTTCAGCGGAGCGGCGTCGCTGCGGACGTCGGTCGAGAACGAGAGACCCTCGCGGGTCGAGATGACGGCGATGCCGTGGTCCCCGAGCGTGCCTGAGAGCAGGACCTCGTCGCCGGGGCGGCACAGCGAGCCCGAGAGGCGCACGCCTTCGGGAAGCACGCCCACGCCGGCGGTGTTGACGTAGAGCCCGTCCCCGTGGCCCCGCTCCACGACCTTGGTGTCGCCCGTCACTATGCGCACGCCCGCTTCGATGGCGGCGTCTCGCATCGACACGACCACGCGCTTCAGGTCCGGGATCGCGAAGCCCTCCTCGAGCACGAAGCCCACGGAGAGGTACAGCGGGGTGGCGCCGGAGGTGCAGACGTCGTTGACGGTGCCACACACCGCCAGGCGGCCGATGTCGCCGCCGGGGAAGAAGAGCGGGTCGACCACGTACGTATCCGTCGAGAAGGCCAGCGCGCCGCCGGGCAGCTCGAGCACGGCGGCGTCGTCCAGGCGCGCCAGCTCGTCGTCGGCCAGTCCCACCAGGAAGACCTCCTCGATCAGCTCGCGCATCATCGTGCCGCCGCTGCCGTGGGCGAGCAGGATGCTGTCCGCGCGCATGCGTGCCTCCCCGTCGTTCTCGAACCGCGGGCGGGTTCCTAGGCGGTCTTGCCGTAGTCGGTGTAGCGGTAGTACGCCGCGCAGGATCCCTCCGAGGAGACCATGCACGGACCGACCGGGTGCTCCGGCGTGCAGCCCTTGGCGAACAGCCGGCACTCGAAGGGGAGCGTGATGCCCTTGAGCACCTCGCCGCACTGGCAGCCGGGGATCTCCCGGGGCGGCGGCGGCGACACCGAGACGCGCTCGGCGGCGTCGAATCGCCCGTACCTCTCCCGGATGGCCAGTCCGGTACCGGGGATGACACCGATGCCGCGCCATTCGGCGTCCGCCGCCTCGAAGACCTCTGCCATCTTCGCCAGGGCGGCCGGGTTGCCCTCCGGCGCGGTCGCGCGGGTGTACGCGATCTCGACCTCGGCCCGGCCCTCGGCGAGCTGCTTGGCGAGCATCCATATGCCCTGCAGCACGTCGACGGGCTCGAAGCCGGTGATCACGCTGGGCACGCCGTGCTCCTCTGCGAGGAAGCGGTACGGCTCGAGCCCGATGATGGCCGACACGTGGCCGGGCAGGATGAGCGCGTTGACCTGTACCTGCGGGTCCTGCGCGAGGGCGCCCAGTGCGGCCGGGACGGTCTTGTGGAGCGAGAGGACGGAGAAGTTCCCGAGGTCGCGGCGCTCGGCATCCTGGATCGCGGAGGCGATCGTCGGGGCGGTGGTCTCGAAACCGACGCCGAGGAAGACGATGTGCCGCTCCGGGTTCCTCTCCGCGAGGTCGAGCGCGTCGAGCGTCGAGTACACGACGCGGATGTCCCGCCCGTCGGCCTTCTCACGGGCCAGAGAGGAACGGGAGCCGGGGACCTTGACCATGTCGCCGAAGGTCGCGAGGATCACGTCCGGCCGGCGCGCCATCTCGATCGCCGTGTCGATGTCCCCGTTCGCCGTGACGCACACCGGGCAGCCCGGACCGGACAGCAACGTGACCGTGTCGGGCATCACCTCGCGCAGACCGTTGCGGGCGATGGCGACGGTGTGCGTGCCGCAGACCTCCATGACCTTGGCCGGGGCGGTGGCGACGGAGCGGATGGCCTCGACCAGACCCCGTGCGACGGCGGGGTCCCGGAAGCCCTTCAGGATGTCCATGCCGTCACGCCTCGGCTTCGAGGATGTCCAGGTCGCGCAGGAGCTGGAGGGTCTCCTCGGCGAACTCCTCGTCGACCACCTGGATAGCGAAACCGGCGTGGACGAGTACGAAATCGCCGACCTGAGCGTCGGGGACGAGATCGAGACTCACGTGACGGGTCACCCCCATGATGTCGACGGCGGCCGTGTTGTTCTCGGCGGTCGAGGTCACCTTGGCGGGGATGGCGAGGCACATCGGAGGGGCCTCCTTGTCGTTCGCGAGTTACAGGGCCGTTTATAGCTTATGCAGTCTCGCGCTTGCAACGACCGCCTGTCCGAACGAGACCGCGCCGTCGTTGAACGGCAGCCCGCGGTGTGTGAGTGGTTTCAGGCCCTCGTCGGCGAGCGCCGAAGGGACGGTTTCGGCGAGGAACCGGTTCATGAACACCCCTCCCGCCAAGGCCACGATATGCGTTCCGCTCGCCTCAGCCGCGGCTACGGCGACGTGGACGCATGCGTCTCGGACGGCACGGTGGAAGCGAGCAGAGATCGTGCCGGAGGGGGTGCCGTCCGTCAGGTCATTCAGCACCTCTTCGATGACGAGGAGGGGGTCGAGCAGGAGCGGTCCGCCCGGAGACGAGACGCCGAACGCGTAGGCGCCTTCCGCTCGCGGGTCCATCACCGCCTCCAGCTCGATCGCGGCCTGTCCTTCGTAGAGCGCGTCGTCGCGCACGCCGGCCAGCGCGGCGACGGCGTCGAAGAGACGTCCCATCGAGCTGGTGCGCGGGGAGTTCACACCCCGTTCGATCATGCGCAGCAGGGTCGCCTCCTCGGCTTCGGCGAGGCGTGACCGCAGCGCCGATGCACCGGGATGCTCGAGCAGGGCGGGGTCGAGACCTGCGAGCAGACCGATCGCCATGCGCGCGGGCCGGCGGATGACGGCCGCGCCCCCGGGCATCGGCACCTCCCTCAGATGCGCGAAGCGCTCGAAGTCCTCCCAGTCCGCCAGCAGCACCTCTCCGCCCCAGATGCCGCCGTCGGACCCGTAGCCCGTCCCGTCGAACGCGATCCCCGGTACCCGGGAGGAGACGCCGTGCTCCGCCGTCACGCTCACCACGTGCGCGTGGTGATGCTGGACGCCCACCTTCGGCAGGCCCAGCGCCATCGCGAACTTGGTGGAGAGGTACTCGGGGTGCAGGTCGTGCGCGACGGCTGCGGGCGAGACGCGGAAGAGGCGCTCGTAGAGTCCGAGAGTGCGCTCGAAGTGCTCCAGCGTCTCGGCGTTCTCCAGGTCCCCGATATGCTGGGACACGAACGCGTGGGCGGGATCGTCCCCCATCGACTTCACCAGACAGAAGGTGTTCTTCTGCTCGGGTCCGGCGGCGAGCAGGTCGGCCGGGACGGGGCCGGGCATCGGCAGCGGGAACGGGGCGTAGCCGCGTGCGCGACGCAGCATCGCCGGCCGCTCCGCCACCACGCGCACCACGGAGTCGTCGTAGCGCGAGTGGATGCCGCGGTCGTGCAGGAGGAAGGCGTCGGCGATCGGGGCGAGCCGCGTGATCGCCTCGCCGTTCTCCATCGCGATAGGCTCCTCGGAGAGGTTGCCCGAGGTCATCACGAGGGGCCGGTCGGCGCCGGCGAGCAGGAGGTGGTGCAGGGGCGTGTAGGGGAGCATCACGCCGATCTCGGGCAGGATCCCGGCGACGCCCCGCGCGAGCGGCGGCGCGCCTGCGCGGCGCCGGAGCAGGACGATCGGGCGCACGGTACCGCCGAGCAGCTCCTCCTCCTCGGGCGACACCTCGCAGTGCCGCCGCGCGGTCTCCAGGTCCGGCACCATCACCGCCAGGGGCTTGCCCCACCTGCGCTTGCGCTCGCGCAGCCGCGCGACGGCCTCCTCGCTGGTCGCGTCGCAGGCGAGCTGGAAGCCGCCGAGGCCCTTGAGCGCGAGCACGCCGCCGCGCTCCAGCAGCCCGACGGCGGCTGCGAGCAGCGCGTCCGTCCGCGCGCGCTCCTCGCCGGGATCGCGACGGCGCGGCCGCTCCTCCGGGTCCCGCCTCCAGTCCTCGGGCAAGGGGTCGGGCAAGCCGGCCGAGGAGGGGTCCGCGAGACCCGGGGACGCCTGCAGGTACAGCCGGGGGCCGCAAGCCGGGCACGCGTCGGGCTGGGCGTGGAAGCGCCGGTCGGCGGGCTCGTGGTACTCCGTCGAGCACGCGGGGCACATCTCGAAGCCGGCCATCGTCGTGGCAGGCCTGTCGTAGGGGATGTCGGCGATGATCGTGAAGCGCGGGCCGCAATTGGTGCAGTTGACGAACGGGTAGCGGTAGCGGCGGTCCTCGGGGTCGAAGAGCTCCGCCTCGCACGCATCACACGTGGCGATGTCCGGCGACACCAGCGTGACGGCCTCCGGCGCGCTCTCGGATCTCTCGATGGCGAAGGCCGCGTAGCCCTCCGGCGAGACCTCCTCGCTCGCCACCGACTGCACGACGGCCATCGGCGGCGCGAGCTCGCGCACGGCGTCGGGGAAGGCGGCCACGGACGCTTCGTCGCCCTCTACGTGCGCGAACACCCCCTCCGAGGTGTTGCGCACCCAGCCCGCCAGTCCGCGCTCGACCGCCAAGCGGTACACGAACGGGCGGAACCCCACGCCCTGCACGACGCCGGTGACGTGCAGCAGGAGAGCCCTCATGCCTTCACGAGCCCGGGACGGGGAGCCGCACCCCGCGGAAGCGGGGATCGGCCGGCAGGTGCCCGCGCACCGGGCACCTCGCACTCTTGGCAGGTGGCGGTGGCGTTGCCGCCCTTGGCGCCGTGACCTCGCGTCATGCCGCCGATACTACCCTCGCTCGGTGTGGCGCGCCAGCGCGGGCGGGAGCTCGAGCCCGTGCGCCTCCATGAGCCGCTCGTCGGCGAGGATCTCGGACGACGGGCCGTCGGCGGCGACGACGCCGCCATCCAGCAGCACGACCCGCGCGCAGAGCCGCCACGCGAGGTCCATGTCGTGGGTCGCCACCAGCTGCGTCGCCGGCAGCGAGGAGAGCAGGTCGATCATGGCCCGTCTGGAGCGCGGGTCGAGGTTGGAGGTCGGCTCGTCCAGCACGAGCACGTCCGGACGCATGGACAGCACCGTGGCCAGGGCGGCGCGCTTCCGCTGCCCGAAGCTCAGGTGGTGCGCGGGCCGCGAGGTCTCCCCGGCCAGACCGACGGCATGCAGCGCGTCGTGCACGCGGGAGTCCACCTCCGCCGCGGGCAGCGCCATGTTGAGCGGGCCGAAGGCGACGTCGTCGTACAGCGTGGTCATGAAGAGCTGGTCGTCCGGGTCCTGGAAGACCAGGCCGACGCGCGAGCGCACGGCGCGCACCGTGTCGTCGGCGAGCCGCGTCCCGCCGACCAAGACGTCCCCGGCACCCCGTATGACGCCGTTGATGTGCAGGATGAGCGTGGACTTCCCCGCCCCGTTGGGCCCGAGGAGTGCCACGCGCTCTCCCGCGGCGACGGCGAGGTCGACGCCGTCGAGCGCCACCGTCCCGTCCGGGTAGGCGTATCGGAGGTCTCGCAACTCGACGGCGTAGGGCTCCCTCATCGGCGTGGACACCTCATCGGAGCAGCAGCGCGGCGGCCGTCAGCGCCGCCAGCGCCAGCATGGCCGCGTCGGCCGGCCGCAAGCGCAACGGTCGCGCGGTGGGCAGGCTGCCGTCGAAGCCCCGCGACAGCATCGCCGCGTAGACCCGCTCGGCCCGCTCGTAGCCGCGGATGAACATGGTCCCTGAGAGGTTGCCGTACAGCCGCACCTTGCGCCAGCCTCTCGTCGCGAACCCCCGGCTCTCCAGCGCCTCGCGGGCCGAGGACAGTTGGCCGCGCAGCGTCGTCACGTAGCGGTACGTGAACGTCATCATCAGCAGCATCACGCGCGGGACGCGCAGGCCCTCCAGGCCCTTCAGCAGCAGCGGGGTGGGGGTCGTCGAGGCGGCCAGCAGCATCGACAGCGTGGTGAGCCACGCCTTGGTCACGACCGCGTACGCCTCGATCCATCCGCCGCTCGCGTACGCCTCCGCGGCGCCGCGCACGGAGAGCGAGCCGCCGCCCAGCGGGGCGAACAGCGCGATGGTGCCGGCGAACGGGATCACGAGCGCCGAGCGGCGCAGGAGCCAGCCGAGCGGCAGCCGTGCCAGCGTGGCGACCGCGAGCAGCAGCGTCACGACTCCCAGCAGCGCCGGAGCGTCGAGCGGCGGGGCGAGCACGATCGCGAGCGAGAGTGTCACGGCCGCCAGGACCTTCGCGCGAGGGTCCAGCGCGTGCACCGGCGAGCACAGGAGCGTGTACCGCTCGAACGCGTGGCCGTGCGCGTGTTCCTCCCCGGCGTCGAGCACGTGATGGTGCGGGTGCTCGTGCCGCTCGTCTCCGTGGACGTGTGCATGGGAGTGGACGCCGGGGGGCGCGGTCTCCCCTGCGCTGCGATGCCGGTGGAGGCGGCGGCCCATGTCGCCTCAGGACGCCCGCCGCAAGCGCGCGGCCTTGACGAGCGCGTGGCCGACAAGGCCGGCGACGACGAGTCCGACGACGCCGGCCAGGATGCCGGCGAGCGTCTCGTTGGCGACTCCCGGGACGACGTAGTCGGGGATGGGGCTGCCCGCGAACGACGTGGGAACGCCCTTCGGGGGCAGGAACCCGATCCGCTCGGCCACGTGCTCCAGTCCGTCGGGGCGCGACGAGGCGAGGAAGGACACGCCGGCCGCGGCGAGGGCGGCTGCCGCGAAGCCTGCCAGCGCGCGGCGCGATACGGGCTCGGACGAAGCCGCCTCGGCGGCGAGCAGGTCCGGCCGCACCGCGAGCAGGTAGCCGACGAGGCCGGCCGTGACGGCGCCCTCGCCTATGCCGATGAGCGCATGCCAGAAGCCCATCGATCCCATCACGAGCGCGAACGGAGCCCGCCCGGACGCCCAGATCTCGATGCCGGCGGCCAGAGCGGCGGCCACGGTGGCAAGCCACGCCGCCACGAACGCCCCGGTGACGCGGGAGGCGCGCCCCCGTCCGAGGCGCGCGAAAGCGGCGAACACCCACCAGCCGACGAAGGGAGCCACCACCCCCAGGTTCCAGATGTTCGCGCCGAGCGCGGCCACGCCCCCGTCGGCGAACACGAACGCCTGGATGACGAGCACGGTGCTCATCACGAGGACCGCCGGCCAAGGCCCGAGGACGATCGCGGCGACAGCGCCGCCGGCGAAGTGGCCGGAGGTCCCCCCCGCCACGGGGAAGTTGAGCATCTGCAGGGCGAACAGGAGCGCGGCCAGCACGGACATCAGGACGAGCCGGCCGTCCTCCACGCCCCGCCGCACGTGTCGCGCGGCGTACGCCAGCATGCCCGCGGACCCGGCCCACGAGGCCAACCACGTCTTGGTCTCGAGCACCCCGTCAGGGATGTGCATGTCCGCTGTCCCCTCCCCGGCTCGCCGTCACAGGTGGGCGCCGGTCGTCGTGGTCACGAGCTTGCCGTGCTTGACGCCCTTCGTGCCCAGGAGCACGTCGGCTATCGCGCGGATGTCCGCACTGGAGCCGCGCAGCGCGAGCACCTCGAGGCAGGCGTGTGAGTCGAGATGCACGTGCATCGCCGAGACGACCTTGTCGTGATGGGCGTGCTGCACCGCGTCGAGCTTGTCGGACAGGTCGGAGTGGCCGTGGTCGAAGACCATGGTCAGCGTCCCGACGCACTCCTCCGCCGACTCCTCCCACTCCGCGTCGACCAGCGCGTGGCGCACGAGGTCCCGTACCGCCTCCGAGCGGTTGGAGGCGAACCCCCGCCTGGCGACGAGCTCGTCGAAGCGCCGCAGCAGGTCCTCGTCCATCGCCACACCGAAGCGAACGAGCCGGCTCATCGGACCCCCGTCCTAGTGGTAACACGAACACGAGAAGCGTAGCACACCTACGGCACGATCCTACCCATGTCTCGCGAGGATGCGGGCCGCCCGTAGGCGGTCGGGGGATCGGAGCGGTGAGGGGTCGGGACCCACGGAAGGCCCCGGAAGGTTCGGCGGCCAGGGGCTAGACGGCTTCGACCGTGACGCCGTCGCCGCGTCCGGGCTGGTCGGCGGCGGCTTTCTCGAGCCTCGCCCGAGCCTCACCGAGCATCACGGTAGCCTGTGCGAGCTCGCGGCTCGGCTCGGTCAACCCGCCGGTGTCGGCGAGGTGGTGCAACTGCTCGAGCCACTGCTGCGCGAGCGCGAGTGCGTCGTCGACCTGCGCCACCCCGAGCCGGAACTGTCCCTTGTTGATGCCGCACATGGTGGCCTCCTCGTCGTTGTGTGCCCGGAGGGCGGGGCCGGTCGACGCGATCGCGCAAGTGCTCGTCGACGCGCTGCGGGGCCGGCGGGGCCGCCGGCGTTCCTGCCGGCGCGACGGCTACCCGACCCAGGGGGCCAGTTCCTCGAGCAGCCGCTTCTTCGGCATCGCGCCGACGAGCTTCTTCACGACCTCGCCGTTGTCGAACACCAGCAGCGTCGGGATCGACAGGATGTCGAACTTGGTGGCCGTCTCAGGGTTCTCGTCCACGTTCAGCTTGCCGACGTGCAGCGTGTCGCCGTGCTCGGACGCCAGCTCCTGCAGCACGGGCTCCATCATGCGGCAGGGTCCGCACCATGGCGCCCAGAAGTCGAGCACGACGGGCTTGTCGCTTGCAAGGACCGTCTTGTCGAAGTCCCCGTCGGTCACGTGCATCATGTTCTCGCCCATCCCTCGACTCCTCCCCGTAGGTCCTACGCGCCGTGCGTTCAGATGCTGCAGAGCTTGCTGTCGATGAAGCGTACCGCTTCGAACGCCGCGGATGCACCTTTGGCGGCCGCGGTCACCACCTGCTTGAGTTCGGAGTCTGTCACGTCCCCGGCGGCGTAGATACCCGGCCAGGTCGTGCGTCCGTCGTGGTCCGCCTTGACGAAACCGTTCTCCGCGAGGTCGACCAGCTCGGCCACGAGGCCGATGACCGGGTCCACCCCGACGAAGATGAAGACCCCGTCCAGCGGCAGGAGTTCCTCGGGCTCGCCCTTGGTGGAGGCGAGTCGGAGGCCGGTGACCTTGCCCCCGTCGCCCTCGACGGCGGTGACCACTCGGCTCAGCCGCATCTCGACGCGCTCGTTGGCGAGACAGCGCTCCTGGATGCACTTGGTCGCCCGCAGCTCGTCGCGCCGGTGGACGAGGTGGACGCGCGACGCGAACTTGGTGAGGAAGATCGCCTCCTCCACGGCGGCGTCCCCGCCGCCCACCACCGCCACGACCTTCTCGCGGAAGAGCGCCCCGTCGCACGTCGCGCACCAGGAGACTCCTCGTCCGGTGTACTCGGCCTCGCCCGGGACGCCGAGCTTCTTGGGCACGGCCCCCGTGGCGAGGATCACCGCTCGCGCCAGGTACTCCTCGCCGTCGGCCGACACGATGAAGTCCAGGTCGGAGGGCCGTATCGACTCGACGGGTGTGAAGGAGCGGACCTCGGCGCCGAATTCCTCGGCCTGCGCGAGCATCAGCTCGGCGAGCTTCGCGCCGGACACGCCCTCGGGGAAGCCCGGATAGTTCTCCACCCAGTCCGTGGTCACGATCTGCCCGCCGGGCATCGCGGCTTCGAACACCACCGTGCGGGCGCGGGAGCGGGCCGCATACAGCGCGGCGGCAAGGCCCGCGGGCCCGCCGCCGACGATGGCGACGTCGATGGTGTCCATCGCTAGGAGGTGCCCCCCTTCGGCAACGGCGTGCCCGACGCCTTCGCCTCCTGCTCTATCTGCGTGAGCTTCGCGCTCGCGTCGTTGTGGATGAGCTGGGCGTGGGCGTCGCCGCCTTCGGTGAGTTCGGCGACCTTGCGGAACTGCGATGCCGCCGCCGGCAGGTCCTGACGCCCTCGCCAATAGAAGATACCCAGGTTGAAGTTCGCGCGCACGTGGTCGGGCTCGACCTCCAGCACCCGTCCGACCTCCTGGATGGCATGGTCCGTCTGCCCGAGGTAGAAGAGCGTCGCGGCGTAGTCCGCCCGTGCGTTTATGTCGGTCGGCCGCACTTCCAGATACGCCGTGTAGTGCCGTGCCGCCGACTGTCCGAACTGCAGGTTGCCCGTCTGGTCGCGCAAGTCGAAGTAGAAGTCGGCGAGCACGAGCCTCGGCTGGACGTCCGAGGGGTTCCGCTCGAGCGAGAGCATCGCGTCGAGCGCCTTCTCCTGCTGGTCGGTGAGTATCGAGCGCAGCTCGGCCGGCACCGTGCTCACCTGCTGGGACCCTGGTCCGTAGATCGTCAGGAACACGATGGCGGCGAACAGAGCCAGCGCCGCGGCGAGGATCCCGATCGGCACCTTGTACCGCTGGAAGGGGCGCACTATGAACCTCTTGGAGAAGGACTTGTCCGCTCCGTCGGCGTGGCGCTCCACCTTCACGCCGAACGTCTGAGCCTTGAGCAGCATGTTCAAGTCGTTCGTGACCAGCACGGCGTTCTCGCGGTCCGGCCCGCTCAGGTGCAGCGCGACTGCGAGGATCCGGTCGTCCGCGCTGCGCGCGGAGAGTCCTTCGTGCAACTCGACGTCGCCGTCGAGCGGGACGACGCGCAGGCGTCCGCCGTCGGGGAGGGCCACGCCGTCGACCAGGTTCCCGTCTTCGGAGAGCTCGAACAGCAGGCGGCTGACCTCGCGCCCCCTGAACCGCAGCTCGGGGTCTACGCGGGAGGTCTTCAGTTTGTCGAGCTCGGCGAGGACCGTCTCGGGGATGACCACGTCCGCGTCGGGGAACGCGAAGAGCGCGTTCGGGTCGGCGAGCAGTACGTTGGTGTCGAACACTACGGTGCGCATGTCTGCAGCGATCTCTCCTGTCCGGGCCGCCCCGCCCGATCACTGCCGATCAGCGCACGAACGCTACCTTGTGGTCGGTGATCTCGAGCGGCGTATCCAGCGGTTTTCCCGCCTGCCATGCAAGGAACGGGCCATAGATCCACGTGCCGTCGACCATGGCCTGCGTCCACACCTGGACCTCGTTGCCTTCGATCTGGTAGCCGTACACCACGAGGCCCCGCTCCTGGGCGGCGCGGACGGCCGCGCGCCCTCCCGGCTGGCTCTTGCCGCGCTCGGAAGGCGCCGCGTCGGCCGCGATGCGCACGATCTCCTGGGTGGCGGTATCGAGTCGGAACATCATCCTGAGATAGCGCCCTGCATCGTTCACGAGCGTCGCGACGATGAGCAAAACCAGGGCGGCGACGAGGAACTTCTTCATCTTGCCACCTCTTACTGCTGTGTACGCTGCTGTGACGTCGTCTACTACTGCTGCGGCTTCCTGCCGTCTCCGATGATATCAGCATCGGCTCGATCGACCCTCCTCTTTATGAATACGAGCATCCCGACCAGTACGAGCACGACCGCCGAGACGACCGCGACGCGGTCCAGATACGACGCGTACACCCGGATGTCGCTCTCGGCGATCACCATGTCGCCCGCATGGACGGAGACGTGTAGCGCCCCCGAGAGCGCAGATCGCATCTCCACCGGCATCGTGAGGTAGTTGTCGGCCGGCTGAAGCTCGACGACGCGCTCGGTCCCCTCCGGGAAGCCCAGTTCCGGGGAGCGGACGCGCAACGTGACCCGCATGGGGCGGCGCGCGCGGTTCGAGACGTTCAGGGGCACGTCCCCCGCGCGGCCCGAGAGCGTCACGTCCTCGGCTTGCAGGCCGATCGAGTCCAGCAATGACCGGGCCCTGCGCTCGGCCGCTCCGGCGAACGCCCTGCCGCGGTCCGCCATGCTCCAACTGCCGTCGGGCCCCGCCCAGGCCGCGCTCTGCGCCAGCAGGGTCATGTACCAGGCGGCTTCCGCGTCCTGGTCGTCCTCTCCCGCGGCAGCCGAGAGCGCCGAGGAGCAGCGGCGCGCCTCGGCCACCTCCGGCCAGTAGTCCGCGGGCCCGTCGTGCCCTTCGCGCGCCTCGGCGAGGCGCACCGGCGGCCCCCCGACCTGCGCCGCCGCCTCCGCAGCGGTGACGGTCTCGAGCCATCCCGCCGCGGCCAGGGTCCGCAGCGCCCCCACGGCGTCCCGCGCGGTCACCGCCCGGCCGGGGCCGATCTCGAGAAGGGCGATCACGCACCCCGGACCCTCCTCGGCGAGGTAGCGCTCGAACAGCCCGCCGAGCGCCTCGCGCGGGTCCTCCCCGAGGAACCCGCTCGCCTCCTCGTCGAGGACCAGCGCGGTGGTCGTGGTATCCTTCACCGCCCGCGTTCCGCCCTGCCGGTCGGGATCGCCGTCCTCGAGCGAACCGGGGGAGACCACCGCGTACGCGATGCCCCTCTCGGCGAGCGCGGGGAGCGACCAGGGCGTGAACCGGTCGCCGAGCACGGCCACGCCGGCCGATGGCGTCTGCTCCAGCGAGGCGAGGTACTCCGAGGACCCTCTGGCGAAGTGCCGTTGAAGGTCGCTCTGCGCGCCGGCGGCCTCCAGGCCCGCGAGGTCGGGCTCGGCGTAGGGCACGTCGAGCAGCTCCACGCGATCGAGGGAGGCGAGGTCGGCCAGCGCCGCGAGGGCTTGCGCGTACGAGAGCGGCACCGGCTCGCCGGCTGCGACGTCGCGGACCCCCTCCGGGCCGACGGTGCGGTACCCGTCGGCGGCCCTGCGCCACTGGTTCAGCAGGAGCGGCGGGACGGCGAGGCTGAAGCGCGCCCCCGTCCCGCGGGCTTCGCGCACGAGGTCGAGAGCCTCGTCGCGCTCGCGAGTGTAGAGCGCCGGATCGGAGACGAAGCGCCCTTCGGGGTCGAGCGCGGGAGCCCCCGCGAGGCGGACGACGACGGCGACGGGCAGGGGCCGGCGCTCCGGGTCGTACACGAAGACCCGATCCTCCAGCACGTGTTGGGTCGTCCTGCCCGAGGAGTCCCCGAAGCGCACTCGCACGCGGACCGGGTACTCGGCCGGCCGCAGCCCCAAGGAGGCGAGTTCGCGCTCGAATCGCACGACGGACTCGCCGGGCTGGAGGTCGTTGCGGACCTCGGTCTTCTGCAGCATCAAGCCGCCGCCGGGGCGCAGCACCTGGAACCGTGCCTCGTAGTAGGGCGTCTGCGTCTCGATCCTGCTCCTCACCGACAGGACGAGCGTGCCGTCGGCCGGCAGGGACTGGGCGCTCTGCTCCAGGACGGTCCCCGCCGCCTCGGCCTCTGCCGGGGCAGCCGCCGGGCCCGGATCGCGCTGGGCGGCGGCAGGCGCGGCCGCGGACGGGACGAGCCACGCCGCGCACAGTGCCGCGGCGAGTACGCCGACCAGCCCCGCGGCCGAGGTCTTCCGTTGGCGAACAGGGCCGCTGAGCGGCGAGGATGGCATAGAGGGCACCTCTGTGACGTCCGTCATCGACGGCCCTTCGGACAAAGGGCCCGTCCGATACAATGGCGAAGTATCGGGCAAGATTATCTCACGCGCCAGCCCGGTCGGGTTCGTCGGCGCGCCGCCTGGATGCCGAACCGAAAGGATGGGACGGAATGTCGGCGAAGAAGGAGCGCCTGGACATCCCCGACGTCCTGCCCCTGATACCGCTGCGCGACCTCATCCTCTTCCCGAACCTCGTCGTCCCCCTGTTCGTCGGCCGTGAGCGCTCCATCAACGCGCTCGAGGAGGCGATGCGCCAGAGCCACCTGGTGGCGCTGGTGACGCAGAAGCGGGCCGAGGTCCAGGAGCCCGGTGCGGAGGACGTCTATGAGATCGGCTGCGTCGGCAACATCCTCCAGGAGTTGAAGCTGCCCGACGGGACCGCGAAGGCGCTCGTCGAGGGGCAGCAGCGATTCCGCATCATCGAGTTCGTCCAGCACGACCCGTACTTCCTCGTGCGCGTCGAGGCGATCGAGGAGGTCACCAAGGTCGAGGTGGAGACCGCCGCCCTCATGCGGGCTTTGACGGCCGACTTCGAGCGCGCCTCCACCCTGGGTAAGCCGATCCCGCAAGAGGTCCTCATGGCCGCCACCTCGATCGAGGAGCCGGGCCGCCTGGCGGACTTCATCACCTTCCACCTCAATCTGCGCGTGGAGGAGAAGCAGGAGATCCTCGAGGCCGTGGAGCCCGATGAGCGGCTCGAGAAGACCGCTCGCTTCCTGCGCAAGGAGCTGGAGATCCTCGAGATAGGCTCCAAGATCCAGAACCGGGTCAAGGAGCAGATGACCAAGACTCAGCGAGAGTACTTCCTGCGCGAGCAGCTCAAGGCGATCCAGCAGGAGCTCGGCCAGTACGACGAGGTCACCGCCGAGATCGACGAGTACCGCGAGAAGATCAGGCAATCCGGGATGCCCGAGGAGGTCGCCGCCAAGGCCGAGAAGGAGTTGGGCCGGCTCGAGAAGATGCCCAGTGCCGCCGCGGAGACGTCCGTGATCCGCACGTACCTCGACTGGCTGACCGGGCTTCCCTGGGCCAAGGAGGACGAGGAGAAGCTCGACTTGGAGGAAGCGGCGCAGATCCTCGACCGCGAGCACTACGGCTTGGAGAAGGTCAAGGAGCGCGTCCTGGAGTACCTCGCGGTGCACAAGCTCACCGAGCGCCAGCGCGGTCCGATCCTTTGCTTCGTGGGCCCACCGGGCACCGGCAAGACGTCAATCGGCCGGTCCATCGCGCATGCCCTGGGCAGGAAGTTCATCCGGATGAGCCTCGGAGGAGTCCGCGACGAGGCCGAGATACGCGGTCACCGGCGCACGTACGTCGGCGCGCTCCCGGGGCGGTTCATCCAGTCGATCAACCAGGTCGGGACGCGGAACCCGGTCTTCGCGCTGGACGAGATCGACAAGGTCGGCATGGACTTCCGGGGAGATCCAACCTCGGCGCTGCTGGAGGTGCTCGACCCCGAGCAGAACTTCGCCTTCCAGGATCACTACCTGGAGGCGCCGTTCGACCTCTCCGACGTCATCTTCATCACGACCGCCAACCTGCTCGATCCCGTCCCCCCGGCCCTGCGCGACCGGATGGAGGTCATCCACTTCCCGGGTTACACCGAGGAGGAGAAGCTCCAGATCGCCGTGCGGTACCTCGTGCCCAAGCAGGTCTCCGAGCACGGACTGACGCCGGGCAAGATCGTCTTCGAGGACTCGGGGCTGCGCGAGATCATCCGCCGCTACACGCGCGAGGCGGGCGTGCGCAACCTCGAGCGCAACATCGCCGCCGTCTGCCGGCAGGTGGCGCGCAAGGTCGTGGAGGGCAAGAAGGGCAAGACGACGGTCACGGTCAAGAACGTCCACAAGTACCTCGGCCCGCCCAAGTTCTCCTTCGGCTTGGCCGAGGAGCGCGATGAGGTGGGGGTAGCCACCGGCCTCGTGTGGACCGAGGTAGGGGGCGATGTGATCGTCATCGAGGCCACGAAGATGCGCGGCAAGGGGACCCTCACGCTCACCGGCCAGCTCGGCGACGTGATGCGCGAGAGCGCACAGGCGGCCGTCTCCTACATCCGTTCGCGGGCGGGGGAGCTGGACATCGAGGAAGACTTCCACGAGAAGCTCGACCTGCACATCCACGTGCCGGCCGCCGCGATCCCCAAGGACGGGCCGTCGGCCGGGATAACGATGGCCGCCGCGCTGGCGTCCGTGCTCGTCGGCTGCCCGGTACGACGCGAGATCGCCATGACCGGTGAGATCACTCTCCGCGGGCACGTGCTGCCCGTCGGCGGGCTGAAGGAGAAGCTCCTGGCCGCGCACCGCGCGGGGATCAAGCTCGCGCTGATCCCGAAGGAGAACGTCCGCGACCTCGACCTGGTGCCCCAGCACGTCAAGGAAGAACTGCAGATAGTGCCGGTAGCCACCATGGACGAGGTCCTCGACCGGGCGCTCATCCGTGAGTGCAGGCCCAAGATGGCTTCCGCCAAGCGCCACGCCGAGGAGCACCGGAAGGCCCGTGCCAGGACTTCCCGCAAGGCGGTGCGCACGTCGGAGGGCTGACGCTTGCGCGCCGGACCATCGTATGAGTCCCTCCGCCGATGGTATGAAATCCCGATCGAGGGTGGTCTTCCACTCCTTCCAGGGAGATAATCCCAATACGCGAAGGGTTGGCAGGGGCGGACCCGTCGCGCCAACCTAAGAGCGTGACCAGCGCGTTTTTCTCGGGAGACGTCGATCCGCAGGGTCAATTCGGTCACCTGTCGGCCCGCGGGGAGTCAGTGGTGAGACCGGCCCGGTGCAGGAGGGCCGGTCTCTTCGCGTACGGGGAGGCCGCCCATCTGCCGCACGGTCACCAGGACCGGGAGGTGCGGGATGGTGCGGAGACTGTCCAGGAAGACCCTCTTGTCGCGCCTGCTCACGGCGTGCTTCGTAGTCGCCTTCACGGCTTCCCTCACCGGAGTCGGCGGCGCGTCGCCCGTGAGCGCCGGCTCGGAGGAGACGACGGCGACGGTGCCGCCGGCGCCGTCGGTGCCTGAGGCGGAGGCGCCGGAGCAGGAGCCGCCGGCGGAGCAGACCGCGGCGGAAGCGCACGTCCCGGACCCCCTCGTGGGGCCGCAGGAAGACGTGGCACCCGAGCCGGGCGACGAGTCGACGAGCGTAAGCGTCGCGCCTTCCGCTGTGACTCCTGCAGCGAGCGGCCCGCAGCTCACCTTCCAGGGATACCGCAGCGATCAGGCGAAGTGGACGACAGGGAATCTGGGGCAGGACTACGCGGAGGGCGACTGGGTCACCTACCGCGCGATCATAGACAACTCCGGCTCGGCCACACCGTTCGCGTTGACGAGTCTTGCGTTCACGGCCGACCACTACAACTCGACGAAGAACGCCCTCGGCGCAGACAAGACGAAGGACTGGTCGTACAAGTACCAGACCTCGGCGCCGGGGACCGATGATCCTTCTTGGCCGACCGGGCTGACCTCGGTCACTCCTGCCCAGCAGGACGTTCCGTACCCCTCCGGGGCGTACGGCTCCTCGCAGTACCTGCGCACGACGTTGAACGGCGCGGGGATCGTCGTCCCTGCGAACCGGTACGCGGTCGTGTACTTCAGGACGCACCTGTCCCTGACGGCGTACTGGCTCGGGCAGACCCCCCCGCGCTACGGTTCCGGCTACTTCCCTGGGGCCAGCATGCACCACCGGGTGGACGTGTCGGGTCTCGGGGACAAGACGGTCCCTATCCCGGTCCCGCCGCGGCCTGCCGGCTCGGTGAACGGCTTCAAGTTCAACGACCTCGACAGGGACGGTGCGTACGACGCCGGGGAGCCGGGACTGGGAGGATGGGTCTTCCATCTCTCGGGGACCGATCCGGACTTCCCCATCGATGTCACCGCCACCTCAGCGGCCGACGGCACCTTCGTGATCGACCCGCTCCCCGACGGGACGTACTACCTGGATGAGGACGCGCAGCCGGGCTGGAGCACCGAGTACGTGCTGCCGCTGACGGTCGTAGTGTCCGATGGCCAGGCCGCATCCGCGGAGGTGGGCAACTATGTCGACGCCGTGACCAAGACGTTCTCGCTCGATCTGGACAGCCTCGTGAGCAACGTAGGTCTGTACGTGAAGTACCGGATCGGCGACGGCGGCACGTGGACGGGCCCGGTCCCGCTGTCCGGCAGCGGGCCGTACACCGGGAGCGTACAGGTCCCGTACGGCACGAACGTCACCGGCGTGCAGTGGTGGGCCGCCTTCGCAGGAGAGGACGTGCTCCTGTACGAGGAGACCATCGACGAGACCCTCACCGAGGACTTCACGAACCCCGGCGAGTACGGGTCCCTCGTCAGCGGTCACAAGTTCGAGGACCTGGACGCGGACGGGGAGTGGGACGACGCGGTCGAACCCGGCCTCGGCGGCTGGGAGATCACCCTGTGGCGGGACACCCCGTCCGGTGCCGTCGTATACGACGTCACGACCACCGGTCCCGGCGGCTACTACGAGTTCGTCGACGTGATCCCCGGGACGTACCGGGTGACCGAGGACGTGTCGCAGGCCGCCGGCTGGTACAACACCGTGGCGCCCGAGGACGACATAGTCATCCCCACCGGCGGGGACGAGGCCGGTGACCTCGACTTCGGCAACGTCCAGGTGCTCTCCGACATCGACGTCACCAAGACCGGGCCGGACAAGGCGCATGTCGGGGATGTGATCACCTACACCATCGTCGTCACGAACACGGGGGCGACGCCTCTGACCGACGTCGTGGTCTACGACCCGCTGTTCGACGCGACCTTCCCCGGCGGGATCATAGACACCATCCCCGTTCTCGCACCCGGCGCCGCGCGGACGTACTACGTGCAGTACGAGGTGCCCGACGAGCAGGACGGGATCGTCAGCAACACCGTGCTGGCGAGCGGGCAGGACCTGTTCGGCGACACCAAGTCCGATACCGCCGACTGGGACGTCGTGGTCATCCGTCCGGCCGTCTCGGTCGACCATACCGTGGACTTCGACGGCGACGGGACGTTCGGCGACTCCGAGACCTACTACGCGGGCGCCGCTGCGGTGTGGAAGATCGTCGTGAGCAACGCCGGCGACTCCGACCTCTTCGGCGTCACCGTGGACGACTCCAACGGCATGAGCCTCGGTCCGCGGGACCTCGCGGTGGGCGAGAGCGTCGGCGTCACCTACACGACGACGGTGGAGGCCGACACGGTCAACACCGCGGTCGCCGAGGCCTACGACGAGTTCGAGGAGCCGTGCGCGCCCGCGAGCGACGAGGCCGAAGCGATCGCGATCGCGCCGTCCTTCACGGTCAAGAAGTACGTCGACTTCGACGCTGACGGGACCTACAGCGACGGCAGCGAGACGTACTACGCGGGCAGCGAGGCCAAGTGGATGGTCGTGGTGGAGAACACAGGCGACAGCGCGCTGATGGTCGTCCTGTCGGACTCCAACGGTCACTCCTTCGGGGCCCCGTTCGCCTTAGGTCCGGCCGACCTGCCGGCGGTCTTCACGTACTCTACCTTCCCCCTGGCGGACACGGTCGACACCGTCACGGCCCAGGTGACCGACGTCATCGGCGGGCTCTACTCCGACACCGACAGCGCCGAGGTTCTGGCGATCTCGCCGTCCATCACGGTGGAGAAGACCTCCGACGCGCCGGTCGACGGTGTGATGACGGGGTCAACGGTGGTGTACACCTTCACCGTGACCAACGGCGCCGACCCCCTGACCGACGTCCAGCTCGTCGATGCGATCCTCGGTTTCGTCCATGACATCGGCGACCTCGCCCCCGGCCAGACCGTCGAAGTCAGCACGTCCGCGGTCCTCGAGGTCCCGACGGACAACGTCGTCGTGGTCGAGGGCCTCGACGAGTTGGACAACGAGGTCTCCGACGAGGACGAGCTGTTCGTGGACGTGTTCTCTCCGTTCATCGTGGACATCGGGATCGACAAGGAGGCGGATCGCGACACGGCTGAAGCCGGTGCCGTCGTCACCTACACGCTCACCTACACCAACACGGGCGGGTCCCGGATCATGGCCTTCACCATCGTCGACGACTTCGACGAGCGCTACGTGACCGTCACGGACGCCGCGGGCGGCGACGTCGTCGACGGGACGATCGTCTGGGAGATCGACGAACCGCTCGACGTCGGCGCATCCGGCAGCATCACCTACGAGGTCAGGATCCGCGACGACATGCCTTCGGGCACGACGAACGTCGACAACGTGGTCGTGGTGCAGGCGGACGGTGACGAGAACCCCGACAACGACCGCGCGACCGAGCGCGTCGTCGTGGCGTTCCTGCCCTTCACGCCGAACCCCGATCCGGCGCCCTTGCCCTTCACCGGCGGCGACGCGGTGCTCCTCGGCCTCGCCTTGGCCTCCACGGCGGCCCTCGGCGTGGTCCTGCGGCGGCGCGCGAGGCGCGCGGCGTAGCGGCACACCGGCCCCCTCTCGCTGCGCGCCGAGATCCGACGGCTCCCTTCCAGGAATCCCCTTGACACCTCTTCCCAGCAGGCATTTTCCAGAGTTACCGGTCGGAGAAACATGGGAGATGTGCCTGTCGGGAGAAGGCAGCCAAGGTCTGGTGGCTGCTCCGGAGGAAGAGGGGTGGTCGAGAGTGAGGAAGCTGGTGGACAAGCGGAGGGCACACTGGCGGGCCATGGCCTCCATGCTCGCCTTCGTGTTCCTCATGGCCGTGATCGTGCCGGCCTACGGCAACGACGTCGGCGCAGCGGTGCCGTCGGAGGGACCGGCGGCGGAAGCCACGGCGCCCGAGGCCGAGGCGGGTGCGGGTCGAGGAGGCGCCGGCCGCCAACGAGGTGATGCCGGCGGCGCTCGTCGAGCCGGTACTCGAGGAGGGCCAGGTGACCGACCCGGACTGCGATGACTGGGTCAAGCTCGAGGCCAACTTCATGACCGGGCGGCAGTACATGGTCGACGGAGTGACGGTCGACGTCTACGACGACGGGATGGGGCAGGAGTTCGACTTCAGCTCCGAGCGGCGGGTGTGCAAGGTCTACGTCAAGGGCGGCCCGGACACGAACGTCTACACGTACGACCCCGGCGTGTTCGAGGACGAAGGTCTGCACGCGCCGTTCAACCCGGGCTCGGAGAAGTGGTACGACCTCAGCAACATCATCTTCTGCTTCTGCCCTGACGAGCCCGTCGTCGAGATCGACCTGTCGATCGTCAAGGAGGCCGATGTCGAGACGGTGCTGCCCGGCGGGCTGATAAACTACACGATCACGGTCTGCAACGAGTCGACCACGACCTGCGAGGACGTCGAGTTGGTCGATGACTTCGACGAGGACGCCGTGACGGTCTCGAACATCAGCGACGGCGGCTTCAACGCGAACGGCGAGATCCACTGGCCGGCGTTCGACCTCGACCCCGAGGAGTGCCGGACGTTCACGTACACCGCCGAGGTCGGTGAGGACGTCGACCCCGGTTACGAGGTCTGCAACGTAGCGACCGCGACGTGCGAGGGCATCCACTTCAGCGACGACGCGTGCGTGCTCGTCGTCGCGCCGCCGGAGGTCGTGCCGGGACTCGAGGTCGAGAAGAGCGCGAACAAGGAGATCGCCGCTCCCGGCGAGACCGCCGACTACACGATCGTCGTGACCAGCCCGAGTGAAGAAGACGCCGAGGACGTGCTCGTCACCGACGACTACGACGAGAGGTTCGTCGACATCGTCGCCGGCAGCATCACCGGTGGCGGGGCGGTCGTGAACGGGACGATCGTCTGGACCATCGACGTGCCCGCGGGCGAGAGCGTCACGCTCATGTATCGCGCTCGCGTGAAGGACGACGTGGTCGGCGGCACGATCATCCGCAACATCGTGACCGTGGAGGACGTGAGCGACTTCGTGGACGTGAGGGTGGTCGTCCCCGTGACGCCCGCGGTGCGGGAGGAGTTCGTGCCGGCCGAGCCGTTCCTGCCCTTCACCGGCGGCGAGGCCATGCTGCTCGGGCTGGCAGTCCTGGCCTCCGCGGGCGCGGGCGCGGCACTGCGGAAGCGTGCTCGCACGACGCGCGACCGCGACGCGGCGTGACGGAAGCCTGTCAGGCGAGCGAGGGAACGAGATGCGCCGGAGGGGCGGCCCGCTCGGGCCGCCCCGCTCCGTTCCGCGACCGACGGTACGGAGCGCGGACGCCGCGAAGCCCCGGCGGGGGACCGGGGCTTCGCGTTCGCGGAGAGGGGTTGGCGTCGCGCTCGAAAGGCGGAGGAGCCCCGCGAGGCTCGTCACGCCGCCGCTACTTGGGAGGGACGTTCTCTCCCCAGTCGATCCGCCCGTTGTCCCTCCAGTCGATGATGTGCCAGACCTCGTGGTTGAGGATCGTCTCGAGGCTCGCCTTGTGGTTCGGGTTGATCACGATCCTCCCGCTCTGGTAGTAGGCCACGGCCTGATAGCCGTTCGGCGTCTCGCCGATGGTGACCGTGGTGCCCTTGAGGATCGGGTACTTCCTGATCAGGCCGGCCAGGATGGCGCGCGCCTGGGCGAGCTTGCTGCCGGCGGACGGCTTGTTCGCCGCGGCGGTGGAAGCGGCCCTGGTGCCTCCGCCGATCGTCACCGCCGACTGCACCGTGGCCGGGAGCGGAGCCGCCTTCCTGAGAGACGCCTTGTCCAGCGCCCCGCGGTCGGCCGGCTCGAGGGCGATCCTCGGCCCGGGCTCTTCGGCGGCCGGGAGCTCCAGCGCGGGGGCGCCGGCCGCCTCGGCCTCGGGCAGGCCGGCGGAAGCCAGCATGCCCAGCCCGCCGAGCATGGCCGCCACCACAGCGCCCGTCACGGCCCTGCGGATCCGGCGTGATCCGTACGACATCGGCGCGCACCCCCGTGTCCGCTCCGGCGCACACCGGCCCGGCCTCCTCCCTGCCCCTGGTGCTGGGTGGAGCCGAGCCGATGAAGCGGCGCGGGCTCGAACCCGGCGGTCCGGCTGCCGTGGGGATCGGATCCCTGTAGGCCCGTGACTTTGCGACCACCGCCTTTCGGCGGGGCTGCCCTTTTCGGGAAGCGCGTCCGATGTGCGATTCTGAAGACTCCGTACACTATGAGTATCGGTGGGTCGGTCTGGAATCCTGATAGCCGGATCCGAGAACGGAGGTAGCGACATCCCCGCCCGCTCCCGAAGCCGTGGCACCTTCACCGCGGTCCTGGGCGACGTGCTGCTCGGCATGTCGACAGGCCTGCTGGCCTACTACGCGCTCACCGCGCTCGTCGGCGGAGGCGGGCAGGCGGGGCTGCGCGCTGAGGCCGAGTGGGCCGGCGCACCCGTGGCCGAGGCCGGCCCGCTCCTTGACTTCGAGGGGTGGGCCGAGGAGGACCGCGCCTACTGGGACTCGCTGCAGGCAGGGGGAGCCTTCGGCCGGATCGTGTGCGAGGCGATGGGCCTGGATGCGATGGTGGTCAAAGGATCGGAACCGGCCGATCTGCGGCGCGGTCCCGGATGGGTCGAGTGGACGGACCCTCCCGGCCCGACGGGCAACGCCGGCATCGCCGGCCACCGCACGACCTACGGCGCCCCTTTCCGGCGCATCGACGACGTGCGGGAGGGTGACGTCATCGAGTTCTACTCACCGTTCCGCCGATACCGCTACCGCGTCGAGCGCACCGAGGTCGTCCCTCCGAGCCGCGGCAGCGTCATGGCTCACACCGAGGAGCCGAGGCTCACCCTGTCCGCCTGTCACCCCCCGTTCAGCGCCCGGAGCCGCTTCATCGTGCACTCCAGGCTGGTCGAGGTGAGCCGGCTCGTGGGTGAGGAGGGGTCTTGAGGGTCCTCGTGACGGGAGGTGCCGGCTTCATCGGCTCGAGCGTCGTGCACGCGCTCGTCGCGCGCGGGGACGAGGTGACGGTGGTGGACGACCTGTCCACGGGATCGGCCGGCAACCTCCACCCGGCCGCGGACTTCCATAGGATGGACGTGCTCGATCCGGAGCTCGGCGATCTCGCGCGCCTGACCGCTCCTGAGGCTGTCGTGCACCTCGCCGCCCAGGTGAGCGTCTCGGAGTCTGTGCGCGACCCGGAGCGCGACAGGCTGGTGAACGTCGAGGGGACGCGAGCGCTGGCACGCGCGGCGGCCGGCGCGGGCGCACGGCGGATGCTCTCGGCGTCCTCGGCGGCGGTCTACGGCGAGCCCTCCTCGCTGCCTGTGGCGGAGGACGCGCCCAAGTCGCCGCAGAATCCCTACGGGCGCTCGAAGCTCGAGGCCGAGTCGGTGCTGGCCGAGGAGCTGCGCGGCACGGGCGTAGACTTCGCGAGCCTGCGCTTCGCCAACGTGTACGGCCCGCGGCAGGACTGGCGCGGCGAGGGCGGGGTGGTCGCGGTCTTCGCCGGCAGGATGGCCGCCGGCGAGCCGGTCGTCGTGAACGGCGACGGGACGCAGACCCGCGACTTCGTCTACGTGGGCGACGTCGCGGGGGCCGTGACAGAGGCGCTG
Organism: Coriobacteriia bacterium; assembly: GCA_014859305.1. Lineage (NCBI taxonomy): Bacteria > Bacillati > Actinomycetota > Coriobacteriia > Coriobacteriia bacterium. The sequence goes on along the minus strand of JACUUM010000014.1, from coordinate 17,218 downwards.
GAGGCTCGAGCGACCCTGGCCGGCGCCGGCGTCGACGGACCGGCCTACAACATCTCCACCGGCGAGGAGACGAGCGTCCTCGAGCTGGTCGGACTGATGCGCCCGCTCATCGGATACGAGGGTCCCGTGACCTACGCCCCTCTGCCGGCCGGAGACGTGCCCCGCAGCTCCCTCGCCCAGGACAAGGCCGCCGGGGTGCTGCGGTGGCGCGCACGCGTATCCCTCGACCAGGGCCTGCGGCAGACCGTGCGGTGGTTCGCGGCTCAGCGGTGAGCGGCGGGCCGGACACCCGTGAGCGGGCGAGGCGCCTGCGCGAGCTCTACGAGGCCAAGGCGCGCGCCGAGCTCGCCGGCGCCGACGCCCTCGCTCCCGGGGCGGCGGTGCCCTGGTCGGGCGACCCGCTCGCGCCGGTCGCGGCGGTCAAGGGCGTCCCCGGCGAGGCCGAGCTGGGCGGCGGGGCGGCCTTCTCGGGCCGTGACGGCGAGGCGCTGCGCAGGGCGCTGGCCGCGCTGGGGGAGACGCGGGACGTCTTCCTGACCTGTTCGAGGCCGGATGCGGGGATGAGCGAGGAGGCGGTGGACGCGCGTCTCCGAGCCCAGCTCGCGGTGGTGGACCCCTCGCTCGTCATCGCGACGGACGCTCAGGCCGCCCGCGATGTCGCGCGCGCGTTGGGTGTGGCCCGGCCGCGCTTCGGGCAGCGCTTCGAGCGGCACGGGACGACGTTCCTGGCCGTCGACGGGTTGGAGGCGTCCCTCGACGAAGAGCGGCGCAAGGCAAGGGTCTGGAGGCAGCTCACGGGTCTGCGCCGCGCCTGAAGGTCGTCGATCGTGGCGGTCTACGGCGGACACCCCGAGCGGCGCCGCACGCCGGCGCCAGAGGTACGTTACTCCTCCTCGATCTCCCCTATGGCTCCCATCGGACACTCCTCCATGCACGTCCCGCAGGAGCTGCAGTCGTCGTCGTTGACGACCAACGCGGTGTCCGTGTCCAGCTCCAGCACACCTTCCGGGCAGGCGTCCACGCAGATGCCGCAGGCCGAGCAGTCGTCCTCGTTGATGATTGGTCCAGGCATTCTCTCACTTCCTCCGATGACCGCTTCGAAGTGCCCCCAGGTCCGCCGGCGAGCGCCGGCCGGGACGTAGATTACGGGCGTGCCTCGCGCCTGTAAAGGGACGGCGGGACGAGGCCGGGAGAAGGGGATCGGGGGTCGCGGGAGGCGCCGAGAGGGTCGCGCCGCGGGCTTCAGCGGCCTTCAGCCGGGGTCGGGGAAGATAGCATGCAGGGATCCGGACCACTCTCGGACGAAGGTCCCCGGCACCTCGTGTTGATATGAAAGTTGACAATGAGGTACTAAGATATCAGAATCTCCAACGCCTGGCCGTGCCCGGGTCCCGGCCGCTTGGAGGAGGCGGCCAGCTCATCGGAAGGAGATGCACGAGATGGCGAAGGTCCTGGGAATCGACCTGGGTACGACGAACTCGGCGGTCGCGGTGCTGGAAGGCGGCGAGCCCACCGTGATCATCAACGCCGAAGGCGACCGTACCACCCCTTCCGTGGTGGCGTTCCGCAAGGACGGGGAGCGCGTGGTCGGCAAGGCGGCGAAGAACCAGGCGATCACGAACCCCGAGAACACGGTCAAGTCGATCAAGCGCTTCATCGGGCGCAGGTTCGAGGAGACCGAGTCGGAGCGCGGCACGATCGCCTACAAAGCGGTGAAGGGCAAGGACGGCCGGGCGGTCGTCGAGATCGAGGGCAAGAACTACACGCCCGAGGAGATCTCGGCGATGATCCTGCAGAAGCTGCGGGCGGACGCGGAGGCGTACCTCGGCGAGAAGGTCTCCGAGGCGGTCATCACCGTCCCGGCGTACTTCAACGACGCCCAGCGCCAGGCGACCAAGGATGCCGGCAGGGTCGCCGGGCTCGAGGTGAAGCGCATCATCAACGAGCCCACCGCGGCGGCTCTGGCCTACGGCCTGGACAAGGGGGCGCACGACCAGACGATCCTCGTGTTCGACCTGGGCGGCGGCACGTTCGACGTCTCCGTCCTCGAGATCGGCGAGGGCGTGTTCGAGGTCAAGTCGACTTCGGGGGACAACCATCTCGGCGGTGACGACTGGGACCAGCGTGTCATCGACTGGCTGGCCGACAAGTTCAAGGCCGACACCGGCATCGACCTCCGCGCGGACAAGATGGCGCTGCAGCGCCTGAAGGAGGCCGCCGAGAAGGCCAAGATGGAGCTCTCGACGACCCAGAACACCCAGATCAACCTGCCGTTCATCACGGCCGACCAGGCCGGCCCCAAGCACCTCGACTACCAGCTGAACCGCGCGGAGTTCCAGAAGATCACCGCCGACCTGCTCGACCGGACGAAGAAGCCGGTGGAGGCCGCGATCAAGGATGCAGGCATCAAGCCCGCCGACATCGATCACGTGATCCTCGTGGGCGGCTCGACCCGGATGCCCGCCGTGCAGGAGGTCGTCCAGGGCATCACCGGCAAGGAGCCCCACAAGGGCGTCAACCCCGACGAGGTCGTCGCGGTCGGGGCGGCCATCCAGGCCGGCGTGCTCGCGGGAGACGTCAAGGACATCCTGCTGCTCGACGTCACGCCGCTCTCTCTGGGCGTGGAGACGCTCGGCGGGGTCATGACCAAGCTCATCGAGCGCAACACGACCATCCCCACGCGCAAGAGCGAGACCTTCACGACCGCGGCCGACGGCCAGACCTCCGTGGAGATCCACGTGCTCCAGGGCGAGCGCGAGATGGCCGTGGACAACAAGACGCTGGGCAAGTTCCACCTGATGAACATCCCGTCCGCACCGCGCGGCGTCCCGCAGATCGAGGTGGCCTTCGACATCGACGCCAACGGCATCGTGAACGTGTCGGCCAAGGACCTCGGCACGGGCCAGGAGCAGAAGATCACCATCACCGGCACCACCGCTCTCTCCGAGGACGAGATCGACCGGATGGTGAGCGACGCGGAGAGCCACGCCGACGAGGACATGCGCAAGAAGGAGGCGGCAGAGGCTCGCAACACCGCGGACACCCTCGTCTACACGACCGAGAAGACGCTCGCCGACCTCGGCGAGAAGGTCCCCGAGGAGACCCGCGCGAGCGTGACGGACGCGATCGCCAAGGTGAAGGAGGCCATCGAGGCCGACGACACCGACGGCATCAAGTCGGCCGTCTCCGAGCTCCAGCAGGCCTCCTACAAGCTGGCCGAGATCGTCTACGCCGAGGCGCAGGCGGCCGGAGGCGAGGGCGGTGAGGCCGCCGAGGGCGGCGCCGCCGAGGGTGGCGAGCCGGCCGAAGAGGAAGAGGTGGCGGAGTACGAGGTCGTCGACGAGGAGAAGTGACCCATGACGCGGCATGAGGACACCGTCCTTCCCGGCCCGACGCCAGGAGGGGACCCCTCCGCCCCCGACCCCGACGAGGCGGCGGCGGGCGGGGCGCTGTACGACCCGCAGCTGGAGGGCGACCTCGCTGCGGAGCTCGAGCTCGCGCGCGAGCAGGCCGCCAAGCACCTCGAGGTCGCCCAACGCGTCCAGGCCGAGTTCGAGAACTTCCGGAAGCGCGTGGCCCGGGACGCGGAGGAGCAGGCAAAGCGCGCCGGGCAGCGGATCGTGGAGGAGCTGCTGCCCGTGCTGGACAACCTCGAACGCGCGATCGACCACACGACGGCCGGCGGCGACGTCGAGCAGCTCCTGGCCGGCGTCGAGATGGTGCACCAGCAGATGCTCGACGTGCTCGCCAAGGAAGGCGTCTCGGTCCAGGACCCCTTCGGTCAGCCGTTCGACCCGGCGCGGCACCAGGCGGTCGGCCGCAAGGAGGACGCGGACGTCCCGGATCACACGGTCGTCGACGTCTACCAGAAGGGCTACGAGATGGGCGGCAAGGTCGTCCGCCCCGCCATGGTGGTCGTGTCCACGGGGGGTCCCGCCGGAAGCGAGGCCTAGGCGATGGCGGCCCGCAAGGACTACTACGGCATCCTCGGGGTGAAGAAGGACGCGTCCGCGGACGAGATCAAGAAGGCCTTCCGGACGTTGGCCCGCAGGCACCATCCCGACACGGGAGGGTCCGAGGAGCGCTTCAAGGAGGTCAACGAGGCCTACGAGGTCCTCTCGGACCCCGAGAAGCGTACGCAGTACGACCAGTTCGGGCAGTACTTCGGCGGCAACGTCCCCCCGGGCGCCGGAGGGGCGGCAGGGGGACCGGGCGGCCCTTTCGGCGGGGGCTTCTCGTACCAGACGGTGGACATGGGGGATCTGGGCGACATCTTCGGCGACCTGTTCGGGGGCGCGGGCGGGTTCGGGGGCGCGACGGCGGCCGGCGCGAGGAGGGCCCATCGCGGCGCCGACCTCACCTACGACGTGCGCCTCGGCTTCGAGGAGGCGCTGGAGGGCACGTCGGCCAAGGTGGAGGTGCAGCGCTCCGAGACGTGCGCCACGTGCCGCGGCAGCGGTGCGAAGCCCGGCACCAGCCCGAGGACGTGCCCTACCTGCGGCGGGTCGGGACACGTCACCCAGGGGCAGGGCATGTTCGGCTTCTCCCGGACGTGCCCGCGCTGCGGCGGCAGCGGCCGGATCGTGGAGGACCCGTGCCCGACGTGCCGCGGCAAGGGGGAGGTCGTCCGCGCGCGCCCGGTGACCGTGAACATCCCGCCCGGCGTCACCGACGGCGGGAAGCTGCGCTTCAAGGGGAAGGGCGAGCCCGGCGTCGGCGGCGGCCCGCCGGGAGATCTGTACGTGATCACGCACGTCGAGCCGCACCCGTACTTCGCGCGCGAGGGGGCCGACGTCGTGATGGAGCTGCCGCTCAGCATCGCCGAGGCGGCCCTGGGGACCGAGGTGACGATCCCGACGCCCTCCGGCGAGCGCGTCAAGCTGAAGGTCAGGGAGGGCACCCAGGACGGCAAAGTCTACCGGCTGGCCGGCAAGGGCGCTCCGAAGCTGAAGGGCGCGGGCCGCGGCGACATGAAGGTCCGTGCCAGGGTGGTGGTGCCCCGCAAGCTCAACGCCGAGGAGAAGGAGCTGCTGCGCCGGTTCGAGTCCTCGCACGCGGAGCAGCTGCGTGCGCACATCGGGTAGCGGCGCCGGCGGGGACGGCGAGGAAGGCGACACGAGGAGACTGCGGTGGACGCGAGGCGAGGGCCGGGCAGGGACCGGCCGCTGTACATGATCAGCGTGGCGGCGGAGCTGACGGGAGTGCACCCGCAGACGTTGCGCATCTACGAGCGCAAGAGGCTGATCCGGCCGCAGCGCTCGCAGGGCAACACCCGCTTGTACTCCCAGGCCGACATCGAGAGGCTGCGTCTCATCCAGCGGCTCACTCAGGACGAAGGCGTCAATCTCGCGGGTGTCGAGCGCATCCTGTGCCTGCAAGCCGAGGTGGAGACCGCCCGCGGAGAGATCGAGCGGCTGCGGCGGCGCGCGGAGGAGGCCGAGAGGCGCGCGCGGTCGGAAGCCGCGCGGGCACACCGGCGCCACAAGGCGGAGATCGTGCTGGTCAAGCGCGGGCGCCTCTCCACGCGGCGTTCCGAGGAGAGCTAGGGGGACGGGCGATGGGGCCAGCCGAGACGAGGAAGCCGGCGACGGGGGACCTCCGGACGGTGCACGTGGTCGCGAACCCCGCGGCGGGTGCTGACGAGATCGTCCTGGCGACGCTTAACGACACGTGGGCCGACGCGGGCCTGCGGTGGGACGTCTCGGTGACGCTGGGGCCCGGAGACGGAGAGCGCCTCGCGCGGGAGGCGGCCGAGGACGGCGCGCCGGTGGTGGCGGCGTACGGCGGGGACGGTACCGTCGCGGAGGTCGCTTCGGCGCTGGCGGGCACAGACGTGCCGATGCTGCTGCTGCCGGGGGGGACGGGCAACGTGATGGCTCACGAGCTCGGGATCCCCTTGAAGCTGTCCGACGCCGCCGCGGTTCTCCTCGGGCCGAGGTCGGAGCGGCGCATCGACGTCGCCGCCACGGACAGGGGGCGGACCTTGGTGCTGAGGGCGGGCATCGGCTGGGAGGCCGACGCCGTCGAGGGAGCGCCGAGAGAGCTCAAGGACAAGCTGGGCTACCTCGCCTACCTCGTCTCCGGCGTGCGCGGGGTGGTGGAGCCGTCGCCGCGGTCGCGCTACCGGATATCGGTCGACGGGGTCGAGTACCAGGACGAGGGCGTGACCTGCGTCGTGGCGAACTCGGCGAGCCTCGGGATGGGGGACCTGGTGCTCCACCCGGAGGTCGCCGTCGACGACGGATGGCTGGACGCGGTGGTGATCCGCCGTTCGGACCCCCCCTCGCTTCTGCGGCTGGCATCCGGCGCCGCACGGGGGAAGCCCGCGGACGACCTGGTCGGTCACTTCAAGGGCCGGGACGTCCGTGTCGAGGCCGAGCCTCGGCAGGCGGTCGTGCTCGACGGCGAGAGCGCCGGGGACACCCCGCTGCGGGCATGGGTGCTCCCCGGGGCCGTACGGGTGCTCGTCCCGGCGAGGAGCGGGGGCGTCGAATCCGGCGCGGAGCACGTCCTCGCGGCCGGCGGGAGGTGAGGGCGATGGTGCGCAAGGCCGCTCCGGCCCCCGGTGTCTTCGCGGTAGCCGCGTTCGCGGTGCTCCTGGCGCTCTCGGCGGCGACGGCGGGCTGCGACCGGTCCTCGGCGGACGGCGAACCTTCCGGGGTGCACGGTCCGTCAGTGACGCCGCAGACGTACACGGAGGTGCGCGACGCGGTCGCCTCGGCGGGCTACCGAGCGGAGGGCGGCCGCATCCTGATGACCCGCATCGGCGAGGAGCGCGTCCGCGCCGATGGCGAGTTCGTCGCCGAGGACGGGCGGAGGCGGGGCGCGCTGGTGCTCGAGGAGCGCGACGGCGGCTGGACCGTCGTCGAGGAGGAGCCGAGATGAGACTCGACAAGCTGACCGTCAAGGCCCAGGAGGCCGTGCAGGCCGCGCAGGCCTACGCGAGCGAGGCCGACCACCAGGTGCTCGAGCCCGAGCACCTGCTCAAGGCGCTGCTGGAGACGGAGGGCGTCACGAGGCCGCTGCTCCAGAAGGTCGGCGCCGACCCGGACGTCGCGTCCAGAGAGCTGGACGATCACCTCGCGACCTCGCCGAAGGTCACCGGCGTCGCGGCGCAGACGATGCAGATGGGCGGCCGGCTCAACACTACGCTGAATGCCGCGACCAAGCGCGCCGAGGAGATGAAGGACGCGTACGTGTCCAGCGAGCACCTGCTGCTCGCACTCGCGGAGGACAAGGGCGAGGCGGGCAGGATCCTGCAGAGGCAGGGCGTCACGCGCGAGCGGCTGACGGAGGCTGTGCGCGAGCTGCGCCGCGGGGCGAAGGTGACCGACCCCGAGGCCGAGGAGCGGTTCCAGGCGCTCGAGCGGTTCAGCCGCAACCTCACCGCGATGGCGCGCGAGGGCAAGCTCGATCCCGTGATCGGCCGGGACGAGGAGATCCGGCGCATCGTGCAGGTGCTCTCGCGGCGCACCAAGAACAACCCCGTGCTCATCGGCGAGCCCGGCACCGGCAAGACCGCCATCGTGGAGGGTCTGGCGCAACGCATCATCGCGGGCGACGTGCCCACGTCTCTGGCCGACAAGGACGTCGTCCAGCTCGACCTGGGGGCGATGGTCGCCGGCGCCAAGTACCGCGGCGAGTTCGAGGAGCGGCTGAAGGCGGTGCTGCGCGAGGTCGAGGAGTCCGAGGGCCGCCTCATCATGTTCATCGACGAGATGCACACGATCGTGGGCGCCGGGGCCGCCGAGGGCGCCATGGACGCCGGCAACATGCTCAAGCCCGCGCTCGCCCGCGGCGAGCTGCGGGCGGTGGGCGCGACCACGCTGGACGAGTACCGCGAGCACGTCGAGAAGGACGCGGCGCTGGAGAGGCGGTTCCAGCCGGTGTTCGTCGGCGAGCCCGGCGTGGAGGACACGATCGCGATCCTGCGGGGCCTGAAGGAGCGCTACGAGGTGCACCACGGCGTCCGTATCACCGACCCGGCGATCGTGGCGGCCGCTACGCTGTCCGACCGCTACATCACCGACCGCTTCCTGCCCGACAAGGCGATCGACCTCATCGACGAGGCCGCGAGCAGGCTGCGCATCGAGATCGACTCGATGCCCACGGAGATAGACGTCATCGACCGGCAGATCCGGCAGCTGCAGATCGAGGAGCAGGCACTCGTCAAGGAGAGCGACCCGGCCTCGGTCGAGCGGCTCGGGCGCCTGCGCGCGGAGATGGCGACGCTGGCCGAGAAGCTCGCCGCGCTGAAGGCGCAGTGGAGCAACGAGAAGGACATCATCACCGACGTGCAGCGGTTCAACGCCGAGCTCGAGGAGGCGCGCATCGACGCCGAGCGAGCGGAGCGCGAGGGCGACCTCGGCCGAGCCGCCGAGATCCGCTACGGGCGGATACCGGAGCTCGAGCGCGAGCTCACGGCCGCGGACGTGCGGCTGCGCGAGCTCCAGGCCGGCGAGCCGATGCTGCGCGAGGAGGTCACCGAGGAAGAGATCGCGCAGGTCGTGGCCTCGTGGACGGGCATCCCCGTCACTCGCCTGATGGAGGGCGAGCTCGCCAAGCTCGCCCACCTGGAGGAGCGGCTGCACGAGCGTGTCATCGGGCAGGACGAGGCGGTAGGCGCGGTGGCCGCGGCGATACGGCGTTCGCGCGCGGGCCTGGCCGACCCGGACCGGCCCATCGGGTCGTTCATCTTCCTCGGCCCGACCGGGGTGGGCAAGACCGAGCTGGGCAAGGCGCTCGCCGAGGTGCTCTTCGACGACGAGCGCCACATGGTGCGCGTGGACATGAGCGAGTACATGGAGAAGTTCTCGGTGCAGCGCCTCATCGGCGCGCCGCCCGGCTACGTAGGCTACGAGGAGGGCGGGCAGCTCACCGAGGCCGTTCGGCGCCGGCCGTACTCCGTGATCCTGCTCGACGAGATCGAGAAGGCGCACCCCGACGTCTTCAACATCCTGCTGCAGGTGCTCGACGACGGGCGGCTGACCGACGGCCAGGGCCGTACCGTGAGCTTCCGCAACACGGTCCTGATCATGACGAGCAACGTCGGCAGCACATGGATCCAGGAGGCCGCCGAGAGGGGCCGGATCGACGACGTGAAGCTGCAGGTCGAGGAGGCGTTGCGCACGACGTTCCGGCCGGAGTTCCTCAACCGCATCGACGACGTCGTCATCTTCGAGTCGCTCTCGCTGGAGCAGATCGGCGAGATCGTCGAGCTGCAGCTCGAGCAGGTGCGCCGGCGCTTGGCCGAGCGCAAGATCGACCTCGTGCTCACCAAGGGCGCCGAGGAGCATATCGCGCTGCTGGGCTACGACCCCGTCTACGGCGCCCGGCCGCTGAAGCGGGTCATCGCCAAGGAGGTCGTCGACCGTGTCGCGCGGTCCATCGTGGACGGCATCGTGCGGGAGGGCGACTCGGTCACGGTCGACCTCGACGGTGACACGCTGGCCCTCCGGCACACGGCGTCGGCGAGCGCAGGCGAGGCGGGCTGATCGACGGCGACGCGACGTTCCTCGGCTCCGGAGGTGGGAATCATCACCGCAGGAGCTGTGGAAGGGGAAGAGGCGTGGGCGTCGGAAGCCATGACGGCGCCCCAGGAGTACGGAGGTGAAGAGGACGTGGCGATCATGCGTTGGGACCCGTTCGGCGAGATGATCAGCATGCAGAGGGAGATGGACCGCCTGTTCGGGCGGATGGGCATGCGCAGAGGCGACGGGGGCGAGGCCGGGCAGATGCATTGGGTGCCGCGGATAGAGGCCAAGCGGGAAGGCGACGATCTCGTGATCAAGGCCGAGCTCCCCGGCATGAAGCCCGAAGACGTCGACATCTCCGTCGAGGACAACGTCCTCACGATCAAGGGCGAGCGCAAGGCCGAGGAGAAGAAGGAGGGCGAGGACTACGTGATCCGTGAGTTCTCCTACGGCTCCTTCGAGCGCTCCATGGTGCTGCCGGAGAGCGTCAAGCCCGAGGACATCAAGGCCGGTTACGACAACGGCGTCCTGGAGGTGCGCGTCCCTCGCGCGATGGAGGAGGCCAAACCCAAGGCGACGAAGATCCCGATCGGGGCCGGCAAGGGCAAGTAGCCGCGGCGCCGGTATCGGCTGCGCGGAAGGACCCGGGGCGACGGCTCGCCCCGGGTCCTTCTCTCACGTTCCCACGCCCAGGCGGTCGGCGAGCTTCTCGAAGCCCTTGCGCACGTCGGGCAGAGTGGGGAGGCCCAGTTGCCGCAACTCCCCGCGGATGGCCCTGTGCGCGTCCGCGCGCACGTCCCGCCGGTACCCGTCGCGGAGCTCCTCGGCGGACCGGAACGCCTCGTGGTAGCGACGCTTCGTCGAATCCGCCGCGCGCCGCACGTCCTCGAGCATCTCGCGCTCCTCGGGCCGGAAGTCGTCCGGGTCGGCGTCGACCACGGGGTCGAACGCGTTGTGGTCCAGGTACCGGAGCAGCTCTTCTCTCGCGTCGGAAGGCATCCGCCGTCCCTCGCCTTCACTCGTGTCTCGAGGCTCGTCCCAAGGCCCGCTCTACCCCGAGTCGCCGGAGCGGAAACGCGCCGCGCGGGGAGATGCACTTCTGCGCGCTTGCTATCCATTCCGAGCAGACGGCGGGAGCGAGGCTCTGATAGCATCGGCACCGTGCCCGCTCTTCCGCCGCGGGCAGGAAGCGAAGGGAGTCCATCGGATGGGGGACGTGCTCATCGTCGAGGGGCTGTCCAAGTCGTACGGGGCGTTGCGTGCGGTGCGAGACGTCTCGTTCTCCGTCAGCGAGGGCGAGGTCTTCGCTCTCATCGGGCCCAACGGCGCGGGCAAGACCACGGCGCTGCGGGTGGTCTCGACCATCCTGCGTCCGTCCTCGGGCAGCGTCGTCGTGGACGGCCAGGACGCGGTACGGGAGCCCGAGCGCGTCCGCGGGATCATCAGCTACCTGCCCGAGGAGGCCGGAGCGTACAAGAACCTGACCGGAGAGGGCTACCTTCGCTTCATGGCCGAGCTGTACCTGTCCGACCGCGCCGAACGGGACAGCGCGCTTCGGACCGCGAGGCGGATCGCCGGTCTGGGAGACCGCCTCCGGGACAAGCTGGGATCCTACTCCAAGGGCATGACCCGGAAGGTCGTGCTCGCGCGGGCGCTGATGACGCGACCCCGTCTGGCGATCCTCGACGAGCCGACGTCGGGGCTCGACGTGATCAACGCCCTGGAGGTGCGCGACACGGTGAAGGCGTTCGCCGCCGACGGCATGGCCGTCCTGCTGTCCAGCCACAACATGCTCGAGATCGAGTACCTGTCGGATCGCGTCGGGCTCATCGACGCCGGAACGCTGCTGGAGGTCGGGGCGCCCGCGGAGCTGAGGAGCCGGTACGGGGCCGCGAACCTGGAGGAGGTCTTCGCGAAGGTGACGCAGCGAGCGGACGGGAGCGCGAGGAGGGCCGTGTAGATGCGCAAGTTCATGGTGCTCCTCGGAAAGGAGCTGCGAGAGCTGCTGACACCCCAGGTGCTCGTGCCCTTCGTCGTCATCGTCGCCATGTTCTCGCTGATCGGCAACATCGTGGGCGGCGAGGCGGAGAAGGCGATGGGGGCGCGCTCGGTCGGCGTGATGGACCTGGACGGCTCCGCGGCTTCGGCGGCGGTCGTCGGCGCCCTCGAGGCTGCCGGGTACACGCCGCGGGCCCTGCCCGCCGACGCCGGGGACCGGGTGGTGGAGGCGCTGCCGCGCGACGCCAGGCTGGCCGTCGTCATCCCGGAGGGGTTCGGCGCGGGGCTCGCGGCCGGCGAGCAGCAGCGGGTCGAGAGCTATGCGGTGCTGAGGGACTTCTCGATGGCTGCCACGATGGGCGGACGCGAGCTCGCCGCGGTGCTGGATGCGGTGAACGCCTTCGCGTCGGGGCAGCTACTGGCCGCGGCGGCACCTGACGCGAACGCGGAGGCGGTTCGCAGGCCGGTCGTCCTCGGCGAGCACGTCGTCGTCGGCGACAGGACGGCGGAGGCCTCCGTCGAGGAGGTCGTGGGGTTCATCGGCAGCCAGACGACCTTCATCCCGATCGTGCTGTTCATGGTGATCATCTTCGCCGCGCAGATGATCGCGACGACGATCGCGACCGAGAAGGAGAACAAGACGTTGGAGACGCTGCTGTCCGTGCCCGTGAGCCGTGTCGCGATCGTCACGGCCAAGATGGTCGCCGCGGGGCTCGTCGCACTGCTCTCCGCGGTGGTCTACCTGTTCGGCATGCGCAGCTACATGCAGGGCATCACCGGCATGGACCTGGGCGAGGCGTCACCCGGTGCGCTCGCCGACCTGGGTCTCACACTCGGCGGCGGAGACTACGTGCTGCTCGGGCTGTCGCTGTTCTTCGGCATCCTGGCGGCGCTGGGCATAGCGGTGATCCTCGGAGCCTTCGCGGAGAACGTCAAAGCGGTCCAGTCGCTGCTGGCGCCCCTGATGATCCTGATCATGGTCCCCTACTTCCTCACGCTGTTCATCGACGTCGGCTCGGCCTCCCCCGCGCTGCGCTGGGGCCTGTACGCCATCCCGTTCAGCCATCCGTTCATGGCCGCGCCGAACCTGTTCCTGGACCGCACCGGACCGGTCGTCGCGGGGATCGCGTACCAGGCGGCGTGGTTCGGCGCGTTCACGATGGCCGCGGGGGCGATCTTCTCGTCGGACCGCATCCTCACGATGAAACTGCGACTGGGCCGGCGGCGCTAGCCGGCAAGGGCGCCCGGGAGCGTCAGTCCGCCTGCCCGGGCTTTCCGAGAGCGCAGTAGTGGTTCCCCGCCAGGCCGTGCCGGCCCCACACGAGGCATCTCGGGCACTCGCACGCCCGAGGGAAGTCGAGGTCGTCGCAGACCGCGAGCCCGATCGAGCAGTACAGTCCGGGCAGAGACCTCGGGTCCGACGGCACCTTGCCTTCCGCGCGCCCGGAGGCGCGGTACATCCGGTCCGCGCACTCGCTGCGGGCCTGGACCGGACACTGCCCGCACAGGCACTCGCGGATGTTCTCGTCGGTGAATCGGACCGCGCGCATCCGGCCCCCCCTTCGACTCGCGAACCCTCGACCAGGTAGCCTATACCCGGACACGCGAAGGGTACATGCTGAGAGAGGCCGGGAAAGGAGGGCGCGTGGTCGAGGGCGACCGTCTGGTCGTGGCGTTCGACGTGGGAGCGACGAACACGCGCGCACGCGCCGCCTTCCTGACGCGGGAAGGGCTCCGGCCGCACACCCTCCTCGGCGACGGGGTGAGCGAGCAGGTCTCCTCGCGTGAGCGTCTGTACGACTTCGTCTGGCGCATCCTCGACTCTCTGCGCGAGGGAGAACGCGTGGTCGGCGCCGCCTTCGCGGCGGCGGGTCCCGTCCAGGACCACGCCCGTGTCACGATGACGAACTGGATGGAGACGCGCCCGATCCTGCTGGAGGAGCTGGCTGACCTCGGTCTCCCTCGCGCAGCCACGGCACTCATGAACGACCTGGAGGCCGGGGCGCTCGGGCTTCTGGCGATGATCGAAGCGGAGGGCCCGCGCCCGAAGGGGACCGAGGTCCTGCACGACCCCCCCGTCCTGAGGCGCGGAGGGCACTTCGTCTTCGTCGCGCCCGGCACCGGGCTCGGCGCGGCGGGGATCGTCGAGGCGGGCGACGGCGGGGGCGAAGGCCCCTGCTCGCGCGTCGTCGTGCCGTGCGAGGTGCAGCACACCCTGCTGCCACCGATCGACGAGGAGATCGGGCGCGTGGCCGAGCGGATCGCCAAGGACTCGCGACGCGACTGGGTGAGCTGGGAGGACGTCGTCTCGGGCCGAGGGCTCCTCGACGCCTACGCGGCGTTGTGCTCGCTGTCCGGGCTCGTGCCGATCGTCTCGGCCGTCCCCGAGGCGGGTCAGGAGGAGTCGGCGCACGTCTCGGCGATAGCGCAGGCCGCCGTCAGCGGCGAGGACACGATGTGCGCGGAGGCGATGGACATCTACTACCGCTGCCTCGGTGCGTTCTGCCAGTCGCTGGCCTTGACCTTCCTGCCCTGCGCGGGCGTGTACGTGGGGGGCGACACGACGAGGAGGAACCGCGACTTCCTCGTGGGGAGCGGCCTGCTGCAGACCTTCCTCGCCAATCCGGTCCACGGCGGGATGCTCGAGGCGGTGCCCGTGCGTCTGGTGCTGCGCGAGACGAACCTCGCCGGAGGCTTGCGCCGCGCCGAGGAGATGGCGCGGGTGTCGCCGGCGTGAGTGCGGACCCCGTCGGCCTCAGGCGGTCCGAGCGGAGGGGTCGAGGGCGCGCTCCTCGCCCACGGCGCGTTCCAGCTCGTGCTGCGCGGCACGCAGGTCGGTGATGTCGGTGAGGAGCACGGAGCACCCCAGCACGTCGCCCCGGGGCCCCTTGACGGGGTTCGCGCGCCCGTAGAACACCGCCCCCTCGTGCTCGAGCTCGAACGCCACGGTGGTCTCGCTGAGCGAGAGGCACGTTCGCACGTGCGCCCCGAGGGCGGGAACGGCTTCCCACAGCGGCACTCCGCGTACCGCCTCGGGGAGGAGCCGTCGGCAGACCCCGTTCGTCTCGATCACCACTCCCCGGTCGTCCGTGACCACGGCGGCGTCGGACATGCTCCTGAAAGCTTCGGCGGCGGCGAGAGGGACGAGCCCGTCGAGTCCCTGCGCTATCACCTGGTAGAGGAGGAGCATGGTGAGGAGGGAGAAGAGGACGGGCACGGGGTTCACCGGGATGTCGAGTCCGAGGAGGTGCCGCAGAGACCAGAGGATGCCGCCGGCCAGAGGCAGCAGCGCGGCGGCACCGAGCAACGAGGCGCGCCGCCGATCCCGAGGTGCGGCGTCGCGCTGCGACGAGGACGACACGAGCAGCCAGATGCCGGGGGCCACGAGGAGGAACGTGGTGAGGTGGTGCACGATCGCCAGCGAGCCGTAGGCCGTCGGAGCTCCGGGGACCGTCTGCCGTGCGAAGAGACCGTGCCACGGGTTCGTCAGCGCGACCGCGATGGTGTAGACCGCGGGAACGTGCACCAGCACGGCCCGCCACCCCTTGAGCCATCGCCGGCGCTCCGCCCGTCTCGCTGCGTGCAGGAACCAGTAGACCGGGGTGAACGACAATCCGATGATCTGCACAGCGAAGAGAGCGAAAGCCCACGGCCCCGCCGCGCCGGTGGCCGGCTCGGCGGGCCCCCTCGTGTGGAGATGCACCGCGTAGGAGAGGCACCACGCCGAGATCGAGACGTTGAGGGCGACGAAGGTAGGGTCGCGGCGGCCCACCCTGGGCAGTACCGCGACCGCCGTGAGCGCGAGCACCGCGGACATGATGCCTGCCGCGAGCGGCAGCACGAAGATGGATTCGAGCACGACCCCCCCGTCGCTAGGAAGATATAGTATCTCCGTAAGCGTCCCGACGGTACCTCCGTCCGGACGAGCGGTGGCGAGAGCGGTGTGAAGGCCGCTGGGGGCCCAGGCGGGCCGGGGCCGCCGTCCGTCAAGGTCGGCGGGATGCGTGCCGATAACGAAGCGAAAGCCTCTTCCGAACGGGCCCTTCCTATCAAGGGTGGCCGCGTGAGCGACGTGACTGAGAAAGGCGAGGGGATCGCCGCCCCCAGCGGTGCCGATCTGCCTGCGATCCTCGGCGACGCGGGCTTTCCCGCGGCGCTCTGGTCGGGCGCGGAACTGCGTTTCCTCTGGGCGAACCGCCCCTTCCTGGATCTGATCCGCGAGAGCCCGCCGGAGGTCGACGCGCTGGGCATGCCCGTGTCGGGCTTCCTGTCCGACACGCGCAGCGCGATGCTCTTCCAGGACGCGGCGTACACCGGCCTGCCGAAGACCGAGCCCGAGTACGAGTACCGCGCGTCGTCCGGCGACGTCTCCTACTGGCAACTCACGTTCCTGCCCGTGCCCGGCAGGTTCGGCCAGCCTTGCGAGGTGCTGCTGACCGGCATCGACGTCACCGGTAAGGTGCGCGCCGAGCGTGCGGCCGAGCACGAGCGCACGGAGATGCGCAACGCGATGGACCTCATCGACACCACCATCCTCTCCTCTCTGGACGCCGAGGAGATCCTGCAGCGCGTCGTGGTGGAGGCCACAGAGGCCCTGGGGGCGGACTGGGGCTGGATCGCCCGCCGTGCCAAGGAGGGCTGGGTCTTCCGGAACGTGCACGGCTGGCCCGAGGAGAGCGTCGGCCGATGGTTCCGCGAGGACGAGGAGTCCCTGCCACGGCTCGCCGCCGAGCGGGGGGCGGTCGTCGTGGAGGGCGGGACCCGCAGCGTCCGCACGGAGCACCGAGAGCTGCTGGAGAGGCACGACATCGGCGGCTTCCTGCTGGTCCCGCTGCTCTCCAGGGGCGACGTCGGCGGTGTGGTCGGCTTCTGCTGGAACGAGCCCGCCCCGCTGGGCGAGGCGCATCGCGAATTGGCGGACAAGCTCGCCGTCTCGCTGGCCCTCGCGCTCGAGAACGCGCGACTCTACGCCGCGGAGCGCGAGATCGTCCGCACGCTGCAATCCGCGTTCCTCGCCCTGCCGCATCGCGTGGAGGGGCTCGAGTTCGCCCACCTGTACCACTCGTCCGCGAACGGGATCCCCATAGGCGCCGACTTCTACGACCTCGTCCAGCCCGAGGCCGGCCTGGTCGCGGTGATGCTCGGAGGGGTCTCGGGACGGGGGCTGCCCGCGGCCTCGATGACCGCTCTGGTGAAGAACTCGATGCGGGCCGAGGCGTTGAGGGCGGCGCCGCCCACCGAGGTCGTGACCCACACCAGCGAGATCGTGCGCAAGGAGGCCGGAGCTGGATCGTTCGCCACCGCCTTCTTCGGGGTGATGGACGTGCGCTGCGGTGAGATGTCGTACTGCCTGGCCGGTCCGCCCGCTCCCGTCCTCGCTCCGAAGGGTGCGCCGCCATCCCTGCTGAGCGAAGCGCAGGCGGCGATGGGCCTGCGTTCTCGGCCGAGCTACGGCGAGAGCAGGGTCGGCCTGTCCGTGGGCGACCTGCTCGTGCTGTACACCGAGGGCCTGACCGACGCGGCGGATGGCCGCGGCCGGCCGTTCGGCACCAAGCGGCTGCTCCGCTCGGTCGCGGACGTGGCCGAGTCACCGGTCGACGAGATCCCACAGGCGCTGTTCATGGACGCGTTCTCGTACGCCGACGGACGTATGACCGACGACGTCGCGATCCTCGCGATGCGTCGTACCGAGCCGCGCCCGCGCCGGGCCGCGCTCGTCCCCGCCGCCTCCTAGACCGGCCCCGGGG